>CAJXAU010000044.1 GCA_913050205.1 uncultured Verrucomicrobiota bacterium | reverse complement strand
GCCACCGGCGGCCACGACGCCGAGCAGTGCATGACCGGCCGCTCCAACCGCAACCAGCCCCCCGGCGGCTGGCCCAGCATCGGCTCCATTTTGTCCAAGCTCAACGGCCCGGTTAAACCGGACATGCCGCCGTTCATCGGACTCTCCCCCAAGACCGGCCACATCCAGTGGAGCGATCCCGGCAAGGCCGGTTTCCTTGGCCCCGCTCACGCGGCATTCCGCCCGTCCGCCGAGGGCAAGGATGACATGACACTCAACGGCATCACCCTTGAGCGGTTGAGCGATCGCAAAAAACTGCTGCAAAGTTTCGATCAACTCCGTCGCGACGTCGATAACTCCGGCCTCATCGAGGGGATGGACGCCTACAACCAGCAGGCGTTTGGCATGCTGACCTCCGGCAAACTCGCCGAGGCGCTCGACCTCGAGAAGGAGGACGTCAAGTTGCGCGACCGCTACGGCCGTGGCACCGCCAAGCTGCAGGCCGACGGTGCGCCCAAGCTGCTCGATCACTTTCTCCTCGCCCGCCGCCTCGTTGAAGTCGGGGTGCGTTGCGTGTCGCTTTCATTCAGTCGCTGGGACTGGCACGGCGGCAACTTCCGTCGCGCCCGGCAGGATTTCCCGATGCTCGATCAGGGCCTCACGGCATTGATCGACGACCTGCATCAACGCGGGCTCGACAAGGATGTCGTCGTCGTTTGCTGGGGCGAATTTGGCCGCACGCCGACCATCAACAAGGATGCCGGCCGCGACCACTGGCCACGTGTTTCCTGCGGCTTGCTCGCCTGCGGTGGACTCAAACACGGGCAGGTCATCGGTGCAACCGACCGCCTCGGCGGCGAAGCCAGCGAACGCCCAGTCACCTTTGGCGAGATGCACGCCACGCTTTACCACGCGCTTGGTATCGATCCCAACACCACCACGGTCAACGACCTCAACGGCCGGCCGCACTACCTCGTCGAGAATAACTCGCAACCGCTGCATGAAGTGGTTTAACCGGGGAACGAACTATTTGAGCATCCCTCCTTGGCCAAGCCGGGAGGGATTTCTTTTTGCGGTCACCGCCGCCCTGCTGCTTGGCCAAGCGCTTGGCCAAGCTCAAGACTTACGGCTCACAGTAACTCCCGGGTCGCCGATCAAGTTCACGTGGCACACGGCATCCGTCACACCGGCCGGGACACCACCAATCATTCCGGACACTCAACTTGAGGTCTCGACTGACCTGAAAAACTGGCAGCCGCTTGGCCAAGCGCACTCCGGCGGACTCGACTCAGAACCGGTGCCAGTCTCCCGGATCGTCCCCCCCACTAACGGCAGCCGCTATTTCCGGATTCGCGCACAGGTCAACCTGCAAAATGTGAACTTGGCCAACCGTAACCTCGTCGGAGCCGACCTGCGCGGGGCAAACCTTGCTGGCGCCAACCTCACCAACGCCGACCTTGCGATGGCAAACCTGAACGGCGCCATCCTCCTCGGGGCAGACCTCACCGGAGCAAATCTTGCCGAGGCTACGCTGGGCAATGTCGATTTCACCAACGCAAATCTCACCGGCGCCACCATCGGGCCGTGGTTCAACTTTCCCGAGACGGTCTACCACAACACAGCCATGCCGGACGGCACCATCCGAACCCACGATGCCGGCCTGACGCTGCTCATCCAACTCTACGTCGATGGTGCCCAAGGGGTGAACCTGAGTGGAAAAGATTTCTCCGGGTGGGATCTACGCGGCGTGGAGTTGCAGGGGCGGGATCTCACCGGAGCCAACTTCACCGGCTGCGATTTGCGTAACGTGAAACTCGACCGCGCCCAACTCGCCAACGCCAATCTTTCACAGGCAAACCTCCATGGCGTCACCGGCTTCGACCCCACCGACCACGATGGCATCATTCTGAACAAAACCACCCTCCCCGACGGCAACCTCAGCGACTAAAAGAATGGATGCTTTGGAGGGACGAGCCTGCGAGTCCGAGTCGAATCCCCGTCGCGCCCCACGTCACAAATGGTCATTAGTTTTTTAAGGGATTTCGGGTGGATTGATACATCACAACCGATCGGGCGGACTCGCAGGCTCGTCCCTCCAGTTTTGCAATTGAAACACTCCAAAACTCAATCGTCGGGCCAGGTGAATTTTATTCCGTCTCCCTGCCCCGCGACTCCGGTGAGGTGGATGGCCCGGTCGACGACGACGAGGTGCATCTCGTGATCCGCTTTTTGTGGGCCGGCGAGGTTTGGTAACAGGCCACTATAAAAGTTGTCTGTAAAACGATGTGGATCTATCTGACTTTGCCATTCGCCGGCCTCGTTTTGATACATCCGCAACCCCACACTGGTTCCGTGCAACACGATGCCCCGTGCCGCGGCCGGTGACTCGCCGTCAAAAACGAACCGGTTGCCTTCCACCACAAATCCGCGCGTGTGATCCCATAGCCGCAACCCATTGTGCCAATACACAAAACGCGTCACATCCGGTGCCCTTAGGCGAAACTCGTTGTCGCGAATCACGAACTGCTTTCCGTCGTTCACACTGCCCCCACCTACGCAGGCCACGAACTCGTTGTCACGAATCACCACGCCACGATTGCTTCCCGTATCGAAGTTGAAACCGATTCCGCAGTTCGTCACCTTGTTTTCGAAAAACTCGGCCCGCTGCAAAAACGCGCCTCCCAGCGCGATGCCGTTTACGATGTTTTTGATTTCATTGTGGTGTACCCTCGCCCGTACCGTGCCCTCATCCACATCAGCCCCCCGGTGGCTCACCATGATGCCGGTACAGTATGGCCACTCCGTGCCAGTGTCCGGCCCGCGCACGAAATCCTCCACGACACAATGCCGCACCTCGATGATCGAGTCGCGGTAGCCCGGCAGGTTGGCACCGTCACCCATGCCAGAGATGACACGAATGGGAAACACTTCACGCCACGAAGGCCGGCCACCCACCGCTCCGAATCCGGTTACCCGCACCCGCTCCACCAACGCCTGTCTCGTTAGCAGATCGACCCCGGACGCCTTTTTTAAAATTGGGCCGAGCGCCTTTTTCATCCCGTCCCAGTTGCAGTCGAGCGACACGTTGGCGATGCGAAGGTTGTTAAAATCCCGCTTGGCCAAGCGCACCCTTTCCGCTCCTGTCGTAAACTGCGGCCCCCAGCCGCCGCTGATCACGCTGTGGTAGGCGGACTTGATTTTCAGGTGTTGTGACGAGGGGACAAGTTTGATTCGTGTTTTGTCGATACCGGCCCCGATCACGTGCCAGCGCGGGCGAATACGGATGCCGTGGGTCTCGTAGTCCCCCGGGAGAAATCGCAACACCGCGCCGTCTCCGTACAGGCCAAGCTCTCGCGTGAGATGCTTCAGCGCTTGGCCAAGTTTCGTCGCCGAGGAGGCGTCGAGGGGCGTGTCCGCCGTGGCTCCATCACCGAACGATTCGTGTGCAGCGGCGAGCCAAACCACTCGCTTGGGAGGCTCGGGCCACTCCACCGGCTGCGCCCGAGCACTTGGCCAAGCGAGCAACAACAACACAAACCAACTCAATCGATTCAGAACGAACACGGCGCCTGACCGAGTCTGGCCCCGCCTCAACCGTTCGTCAACGGATTGAGCAAACTGGACAATGACCCCGCGAACTTTGGAAGCGCACGCTGGACGCATGCGGTTTTTGAGTGTCACGCAAAAAACAGAAAACTGGAGCTTGGCCTAGGCGAGGGTGGCGGCGATGTCCTTGGCGCGCTTGGCCTCCTTGCGACGGTCGTTGGCGTCGAGGATGCGCTTGCGGAAGCGCAGGTGGTTCGGGGTGACCTCGACCAGTTCGTCGTTGGCAATGTACTCGATCGCGCGCTCGATGGAGAAGTTGATTGGAGGGGTGAGCAAAATAGACTTGTCCGAGCCGGATGCCCGCATGTTGTCGAGGTGCTTGGCCTTTGTGGGGTTCACCGGGAGGTCGTCTCGCCGCGGATTTTCGCCCACCACCTGCCCTGCGTAGACCTTGTCGCCGGGCGAGATGAACAGGCTGCCGCGTGCCTGCAGCATGTCGAGTGCGTAGGCCATGGCGGTTCCGTTTTCCATGCTGACGAGTGTGCCGGTCTGGCGGGTGACCAATTCGCCGCCGTACGGGCGGTACTCAAGAAACATGTGACTCATCACGCCGTTGCCGCTGGTGAGGGTGACGAGGTCGCTCTCGAAACCGATCAGCCCACGGGTCGGGATCTCGGCCGAGACGGTGACCCCGGCGGAGTGATGCTCGATGTTCGTAATTTTTCCCAAGCGCTTGCTTAGGTTTTCCATAACGGTGCCAAGGTGCTCCTCCGGAACCTCGACCCAGATTTGTTCAACCGGTTCGCAGCGTTTGCCATCAATCTCCCGATACAAAACGGTCGGCCGTGAGACGAGCACCTCGTAGCCCTCGCGCCGCATGGTCTCGAGCAGCACGGCGATCTGCATACTGCCTCGGGCATCGACGAGAAACCGCGTGCTCTCTGGGGTGTCGTGCACGCTGATGGAAATGTTCGACTGCGTCTCGCGCTCGAGCCGGGCCCGAATCTCGCGGGAGGTGACCTTCTTGCCGTCGCGCCCGGCGAGCGGGCCGTCGTTCACGGAGAACTCCATCTGCACCGTCGCGGGATCGATCTCCACGAACGGCAACGGCTCGGCGTCCCCTTCCAGCGCCAGCGTGTCCCCAATGTCGACCTCTTCAAACCCGGCCAGCCCGGCGATGTCGCCCGCGGTGGCGGAGGTGACGTCATTGGTCTGCAACCCGGCAAACTGCTTGAGCTTGATGATCTTGGCTCTCTGCGATGAGCCGTCCTTGCGCAGGACGTGGATCTGGTCGCCCTGCTTGACGTCGCCGGACAAAATCCGGCCGATGGCCATCCGGCCAACATACTCATCCCAGTCGATGTTGCTGACCAGCATCCGGAACGGCGCCTCTTCGATGACCGGCGGTGGCACGCGCTCGACGACTGTCTCGAACAAATCGTTCATGTCCTTGCGCGGCCCGTCGAGGGTGCGATCGGCAAATCCCATCTTGGCGCTGCCGTAAAGAAACGGCGCGTTAAATTGATCCTCGTCTGCACCCAGCTCGAGAAATAACTCGAGCACCTTGTCATGCACCCACTCCGGGCGGGCGGTGTCCCGGTCGATCTTATTGACCACGCAGATCGTTTTGAGGCCGTGGCCAAGCGCCTTGCGCAACACCCAGCGCGTCTGCGCCTGCGGCCCGCTGACGGCGTCGGTCAGCAACAGCACGCCGTCGACCATCTTCATCACCCGCTCAACCTCGGCACCAAAGTCGGCGTGGCCCGGTGTGTCGACGATGTTGATGGTGTAGTCGTTCCAGTTGATCGCAGTGTTCTTGGCCTTGATCGTGATGCCCTTTTCACGTTCAAGATCCATCGAGTCCATGACCCGCTCAGCCACCACCTGGTTGTCCCGGAACGTGCCGCTCTGTTGCAGCAACTCGTCCACTAGAGTGGTTTTGCCGTGATCCACGTGTGCGATGATCGCGATATTTCGAAAATGGTCTGCCTTCACAAGGTAAACGGGGGGATGAAAACCGTCGCCGGAAGTGGCGACGCAAATGGGGATGAAACCCTCGAGGGTTGGCCAAGAGTTCCCCGCGCGCGCAGACGGATACAGAAACCGAAGGGAGTATTCAAGTATTCAATTCCAAGAAACAGGGCAAAGTCCCGCAGCAAGCAGCAAACGTTTCACTGGTTTTAACGCTTTGGCTTGAATCAAGGGCGGGGGTGTTGGCTACTTGGGGCAGAGCAAAACGGTGGCGGATGAGTTTACAGCGGGCGAGGCGGAGTCGGAACCGACGGTGGTGACGATCAACGAAACGCTCACCAGCGAGCGGCTCGACCGTTACCTGACCACACAGTTGCCTCACATCTCGCGGGCCGGCATCCAGCGGCTGTTGCGCGAGGGCAACATCCTCGTCGATGGCAAGAAGGCCAAGCCAACGCAGCACCCGGTGGCCGGCCAGACCGTGGAGATCACTTGGCCGATCCCGAAGGAAATTGAGGCCCGACCGGAGAATTTACCGCTGGAAGTGTTGTTCGAGGACGACGACCTGATCGTGGTCAACAAGCCAGCCGGCATGCCGACCCACCCGAGCAACGGCCACGAGAGCGGCACACTGGTCAACGCGCTGCTGCACCATTGCGCCGGTAGCCTGAGCGGGGTCGGCGGCGTGGTGCGCCCGGGGATCGTCCACCGGCTGGACATGGATACAAGCGGCTGTCTCGTGGCCGCCAAGAACGACACCGCCCACCTTGGCCTCGCCGAACAATTCAAGGAACGCGAGGTGGACAAACGTTACCACGCCATCGTAGCCGGGCGCTTGGCCAATGATGAGGGGGAGATCGATGCCCCGATCGCTCGGCACCCTGTGCATCGCAAATTAATGGCGGTGCAACCCGGTGCCAGCCGCAACGCGCGAACCGGTTGGCGTGTGATGGAGCGCTTGGCCAAGTGCACGCTCGTCGAGGCCACGCTCTACACCGGACGCACGCACCAGATTCGGGTACACTTCAAGCATATCGGGTTTCCCCTGATCGGTGACGCAATGTATGGTCCCAAGGCCACGGCGCAGTTGGCAGGCGACACCGGTGTCCGTGCAGAGCGGCAGATGCTGCACGCCCGGTATCTGGCGTTTACCCATCCACGCAGTGGGGAACGCAAATCGTTCGAGGCCGCTTGGCCAAGCGACTTTGACAAAACGGTGAACGCACTACGAAAAGGGGAGAGTTAACAGGAGATGATTGAACTTTGGGTCAGTTTCGTTGTGGTGTTGTTAATCATGATGGTCGGGATGATCGGCAACATGATTCCCGGCGTGCCGGGCACGTCCCTCATCTTTGTCTCCGCACTGGTGCATCAACTCTACCACGGGGACGCCGGCGGGATAGGTTGGATTTGGGTGATCGTGTTGGGGGCGTTGATGGCGGTCTCGTTCCTGATCGACTACGTGGCCGCGCTGTTCGGGGCAAAGACGCTGGGCGCATCGTGGCGTGGTGTGCTCGGGGCATTGGTCGGAATCATTGGCGGCCTGATCATTTTTCCCCCGCTTGGCTTGATCATCGGGCCGTTTGTCGGGGCGATGGGGTTTGAGTGGGCGTTTGGCCGGGAGACGCGCGAAGCAGCCAAGGCCGGGATCGGCGCCGCGCTCGGGGTGATGCTAGGCATGGTCGGTTCGGCCATGTGTGGCGTAGCGATGATGGGGATTTTCTTTTTCACCGCGTTCCCCGACAGCGACGCACTCACAGCCTTACCGGAGGTCGAGGCCACCCCCGCAGACACGCTCACGCACGAGCCCAAGGACGATTCCCTGTCTACCGGGGAAACCCGCGAACAGGCCGAACCGGTCGGGGTGAACGACTAGTCGTCAGCCGGTTTTTCGTTCTTGAGCAGCGACTGCATCGCCTCAAGTGCCTCGGCACCAAGCTGATCGTTCTTCGCCTCGGTGCCGAGTTGCGCGTTACTTTTCGTCAGATCCTCGCCCAACATCTCCATTTTCTGGCCGTACATCTCGGTCGATTTCTTTGGCTTTTCGTCGCTCATTTGGCAAAAACATGCACAAAAAGCTCCGAAAAAACAATGAACAGTTTGTCATTTTCGCCGTCGAATTCCGTTGCCAAAGCCCAACGACGGGCGTACCAAGGCGAACCAATGAACTCGATTCATTCTCTTATCCGGAAAACCGCGTTCGCGGTTGGCACTGCTGCCATCCTTTCATTTACCTCCCAACTTCAGGCGGCTGACGGCTGGTTAGTTGATTTTGAAAAAGCCAAAGCCCAAGCCGCCAAGGAAGGCAAAAGCATCCTGATGGAATTCACCGGGTCCGATTGGTGCCCGCCGTGCAAAGCGCTCGCCAAGGGAGTCCTGACACAGGAAGTGTTCAAAACTGAGGCTCCAAAAAATTTCATCCTGCTCAAACTCGATAATCCGCGTGACAAATCCAAGCAGACTCCGGAAGAGATCGAGCAGTACAAAGTGCTCAGCAAGCAGTACGCTGTTCAGGGTGTCCCGACGATTTTCCTGACCGATGCCAAGGGCAAACCCTACTGGCAGACCGTCGGCTATAGCGGCGACCCTGCCGACAAGTACGTGGCCAATCTAAAGGCCCAATTGGCCACCTTGGCCAAGCGCGACGCCGCCTTTGCCAAGGCCGAAAAAGCCAAGGGCACCGAAAAAGCCAAGCACCTGGCCGAAGGTCTCTCCCTCGTCTCTAGCGAACTGGCCCTGAACACCTACAGCGATGAAGTCGCCGAGATCATCAAGCTCGACGCTGACAACAAGGCCGGCCTGAAAGCCAAATACGAGGGCCTGAAAAACAGCGTGGATTTCAAGGCAGAACTCGAATCCACTCTTCGCTCCGCAGGGCAGGATCCCAAGGGTGCGCTCGCCGCGATCGACAAGTTGATCGAGGAAAAGAAGCCAACCGGCGAAGCCTTGCAGGAGGCACTTTTTTACAAAGGCTCCATCTACTTCCGCGACGACAAAGCCAAGGCCAAGGCTGCCCTGCTCGAGGCCCAAAAACTGGCGCCGAATAGCGAGACCGGCCAACGAATCAACGGCATCCTCGACCGCTTCTTCAAGGAGGAGTAGGCCGCTTGGCCAAGCGCTTGGCCAAGTCTGGCGCCGGCACCCCCTTTCACGGGCACGGACAGCACCTGCTGCCGTGCCCTTTTTCATGACGCATAACATTGTGACGATACATTTTTACCCAAATAAAACGGGAAAAAAGGCGTTGACACCTGCAGGGTTGCACGGTGTCATCGCCGCCGACCCGGTGCGAGCAACCCAGCTTCAAACCA
>CAJXAU010000043.1 GCA_913050205.1 uncultured Verrucomicrobiota bacterium | reverse complement strand
CGTTTTTTGAAAGGCGTTCGTGGAGCGTTTGCCCATTGAACCATTCCAACCGACGAAACTTCGCATCTGTGGCCGGAGCCGTCCGATCCTCCCAGCCGACATCCATCGAGTGCTCCGCGTCGTGCCGGAAGAATTGAAACCCGAACGGTTCGTCGTGATCGACCATGCAGAAAAAGTTGTTGGTGGATCGCCCGCCCCACGCCGCCGCCTCATCATTGCTGCCGGTGTAGAAAATCCCCAGCATGTAGTCGATAAGGTTGTCGGGATCGACCAACACCTTGCCATTTGGATCCAGCGATCCATCTGGATTTCGTCCAAGCAGCGCGAAGTAATCGGTGTTGCTCCCGGACCAGTCGAGTGTCTTTTCGAACAATTCGCGGAACAGGTCGATCGTGCCATCGGTAACCTCGGTCGGCTTCATCCAACCCATCGCCTTGATGACGTCAAAGTCAGCGGCATCACCGCCAAAATAAGACGCACCGAAGCGCGCCTCCGCTCGTTCCTGCGTCATGAACAGCCCCCAGTACACGCCGTTCATGTACGCATGATAGTAGTTGCTCTTCGTGTGGTGATGCCCGCTAATTCCCTGCAGGTCACGACAGAAAATATCGCGGAGAAACGTATTCCTTTTGCTGTTCTCAAACGCCCACGAGTGGTTTTGCGCAGTCCGCAAATCGATCTTGTCGAACTCATCCACCCCGGCTTTTCCGAACAACGGATACCTCAGTTTTCCGTCGCCGTATTCCTTACGAAAAAAGAATCGATACGAATGTTTCGGGTTACGGGAGGACGCACTGTATCCACCGCGAATCCGAATCCCGGTGTTGACCTGAAACCCCTTTTTCCCGTCCGGATAAATCAACTCAAGCGAACCGGCGATCTCCGTTTTTTTGCCCTGTTCGCGTGGATTTGAGTACAGCCCTGTCTCAGAATTGAACCACGAATCCAGCGGAGCCACGATCGACATGGTCGGGATGGATTTCAACGCCGGGACGATTTGATCCTTCCAACGCGGGTCATCGAGCACCTCCCGGTTCATGCCGTAAATCAAGACCTGCCGATTCGCACGGTTCCCCTCCGGCCATCCGCCCCCCGGACTACGATGGGACTGTTCCCGAACCTGTTCCGCGAACAGGTAGGTTGCGGTATCGACATTCGACGGTTTCACTCCCTCCTTCTTGGCGTAGACGCGAAGAATCACCCCCGGCGACAACGGCCTCCCATCCCGGCTTGTCGGATCAATCTTTACCTTGAGCGGATTCGTCCCCCTCCGGGCAGTGGCCGACTCGCGCGGGTCACTGCCGTCCAATGTATAAACCAAAGTCGCCCCCTTGGTCTTGGTCGTAATTGTCTCCTCGAATGGCGCCTCGTAAAAACCGCGACCATGCTCAAATTTGGTATCCGCTACGGATGCAGCGCGCAATGTTGTCGCAAACAGCAGCCCAAAAAGTGCAACGGTAAGATGAAGTTTCATGGTGCGCGGACTGTCCTCGCGCTTGGTTTGGAAGACAAGGCAAATGAGCGCTTGGCCAAGCGCTTGGCCTGAATCAAGCGTCACCTTAACCCGCCGCGAGCGCTCTTATAATCATCGACGCGCTTTAACCCCTCCACCATTTGTGCGGGTGAAATTTCTGCGTTTAATTTAGACAACTCATCGCGGGCACCCTCATGGTATTCTCCTGCCAATGTCAGCCACTTAAAGGCTTCAGCATAATCTTTCTCAATACCATCTCCATGAAACAAACATCCACCCAAAATGAATTGGGATTGGGCCACTCCATTTTCAGCCGCCATTTTCAGCCATCGAATCGCTCCCTGACGATCTTGTTTCTGGCCTTCACCAAAAAACATCAATTGACCGATTATACTTTGCGCTTCCGGATGCCCTTTCTCTGCAGCGGCCCTGCTCCACTTTGCACACTTACCTAAATCCTTCTCCACCCCGACGCCGTTCAAGTAGTAAATGCTGACATGGTACTGGGCATCAATGTTCCCTTTTTCAGCGGCTTGCAGCACCCACTTAAACCCTCTCGAAGTATCCTTCTCCACCCCCAACCCGTTTATGAGCATCTTGCCAACCCCTAATTGCCCATCTGCCCAACCATTTTCAGCTGATCGACTAAACCACGAATAGGCCGTCTTGTAATCTTGCTGAACGAGTTTCCCATCGTAGTAAAGCCAACCCATGTTAAACTGTGCCAAGGGTTCGTCCGCTTCTGCCGCTTTCCTGGTCCAACTAACTCCCAACTGCGTGTTCTGCTCCACCCCTCGTCCTTCCAAATACAACCCACCCAAATTCATTTTTGCAAACGGATACCCCTGATCAGCCGCACGGCGAAACCATTTCACTGCTTCACCGAAGTCGATGCCTCCCCCATCAGGCAACTCTTCAATTTTTACTTTTACCACCTTGTCGATCCCAAATTTATTTGCGCCTGAACCAAGCATGTAATGTTGCGCCAGATTGGACTGTGCAACTGCGTACCCCTGCTCTGCTGCTTTCAAAAACCATTCCCTCGCCTTCTTTGGATCTTTAGGCAGCCCCTGACCGATTTCATATGAAACACCGAGCCCGTTTTGCGCAATCGCACTCTTCTTTTTGGCGGCTTTTTTCAACCATTCTATTGATTCTTCATTTTTTGCCTCATCGCCTTCCGCATGCCGTCCCAACAACATGCCAAGAATTGCCTGCGACAAAACCACTCCCTGATTTGACGAATCCCGATACAGTCCAATTGCCTTTTCAATATCCTCCTTTACTTCACTCTCCAACGCCACTGTTCGGGCCTGTTGAATTATTTTCAATTCACGGGCCCCAAGCGTAACCTTGAACCATTTGATTTCATCTTCAATTTCATCCTTTGTTTTGCCGCCATTCTGATAAACAAAGGCCAACTGAAACTGAGCAATTTTGTCCCCTTTTTCCGCCTTCTCCTTTAATTCCCCCAGTTCCAGCGCTTGGCCAAGCGCGACGACTAGGAAGAACTGGAGAATCAATATCCCCCGTTTGACTACTCGTGTTTCGACTGATGTGCTCATGACTTGGTTGCCGGAGGGAAGTTGAATTATTTCTATCATTTCATCAACCATTAAAGTTCACGCTTGCAACTCGCTTGGCCAAGCCGGACTCTCACCGGCCATTTTTGAGATGATTCGATCAAGCGTTACGATTGCACTGGTGCCGGAGGCCAAGGGAGGGCCGTTTGTGTTTTGGGATGACCTCGCCGCTGGCTGTGCCAAGGCGGCTGAGCTGGGGTTTGATGGCGTGGAGGTGTTCCCGCGTGGGCCTGAGGCTGTCGATAAGGCGCAACTTCAGGATCTGCTGGCGCAACACAACCTCCAGTTTGCCGCGATGGGTACTGGTGCCGGGATGGTTGTGCATCAGCTTTCCCTGACCAACCCGGATGCTGACATACGGGCCAAGGCGGTAGACTTCATCAAGAGTATCATCGACTTTGCAGGGCCGCTTGGCACGCCAGCGATCATCGGCTCCATGCAGGGACGACACGGGGGGGACGTCAGCAAGGAGCGGGCTCTCGACTGGCTCAGTACCGGCCTTAATGAGCTTGGCACACACGCGGCCCAACACAATGTGCCGTTGCTGTACGAGCCGCTCAATCGCTACGAGACAAATCTTTTTAATCGCATCGGCGAGGCAGCGGATTACCTCCGCACCCTTTCGGTCGAGAACGTCCAAATTCTTGCGGATTTGTTCCACATGAATATCGAGGAGCCGTGCATCGCTCAAGGCATCCGGGACGGCGGCGACAAGGTCGGCCACGTGCACTTCGTCGATAGCAACCGTCAGGCGGCTGGCCGAGGGCACATGGATCACGCCCCGATCGCTGCCGCGTTGACCGAGATCGGCTATGACGGCTTCGCCTCGGCGGAAGCCTTCCCTGTGCCGGACTCGGACACGGCAGCCAAGGCGACCATTGACGCCTTCAACAAGTACTTCCGTTAACATGGGCAAGCAGTCAAAAGGGGCATCCAGCAAAACCAATCCACTGGTCGGCAACTGGATTCACATCGTCCGGGTTCTCCTTTTTTCTGCAGCGATCATCACTGCTTACCTGTCGTTGGCCGCGCTTACGCAGGCGGAAACCATTCCCGGCTGTGGCCCCGATTCCGGCTGTGACAAGGTGCTCCACAGCAAGTGGGCCAAGTGGCTCAACATTCCGGTCTCCCTTCCGGGCCTCGGGTTATATGCGTTTTTCTTTATCAGCACATTTGGTTTCAAAGCCGGCAACCGCGAGAAGGCCAAGCGTTCGCTGAACGCACTCACCCTGTGTGCGGTGGGCGTGCTTGCGGCGGCAGTTTGGTTCGTGGGCATTCAGGCGGTCGCCATCAAGTCATTCTGCACCTACTGCTGCACTGCCCATGCACTGGCCTCCGTCGCAGCCATCCTCTTCCTCACGCAGGCTGCCTCGATCGCGGACAAATTATCCGTGCGGCTGAACCTTGGAGGGGCCGGGGCTGCCGCAGCGGGGCTCGTCGCTCTGATCGCCGCTGGCCAAGTTCTCATGCCGGCAGAAGACCACTGGGCCAAGCAAATGGGTGCCACAAAAACGAACGAAGTTGCGCAGGTTGCCCAAACAAACGCTCCGCCGACAGTCGTCAAGACAAACACCCCTCCAACGCCGGCAGTCGTGACCAATTCCCCGCCTGCCCCCAAGCCGGCAGCTGCCGATCCATTCCCCATCCCAGGAGCTGGCATCAGCCTCGACACATCAAAGCTAGCCGTAATCGGAAAACGGGACGCCCCAAACCGGATTCTGTTGATGTTCGATTACACCTGCCATCAATGCCGCAAGCTACACGGATTCGTCCGTCAAGTGATGCCGAACCACAAGGGCACCCTTGCCTGTTTCCTCGCACCGATGCCGCTCGATGCGGCGTGCAACAAACAGTTGAAAAGCACTTCACCGTCCCACGTCAACGCCTGTGAATACGCCAAAATCTGCCTCGCGGTGCAGCAGGTTGCACCGGATAAATACGATGCATTTGACCTGTGGCTGTTCAGCGATCATGAGACCGCCAAGCCTCTGGAACTGGTGCGCAGCCATGCCGAAAAAGTGGTTGGTAAAGAGGCGCTTGGCCAAGCGCTTGGCAGCGCCACCCTGCAAGCCCAACTGCAGCGCAACATCGAGATTTACGAATTGAACATCAAAAACTGGAACAGCTCCAGTATGCCCCAGACTTTTATCAACGGTCAGGTCATCTTCGGCCCACCCCCGACGGCCGAGCATCTCGAGAATTATCTCAAGAAGGAGTTCGGCCTCTAAATGCCGGTTGCGATTGCCCGCTTGGCCAAGCGGCGTTAGCCTCGCGCATGCGCTGGATCGCCCGCGAGCATCAGTTCAACTTCCCCCGCCCCACGATCGTGATGGGGATCGTGAACACCACGCCGGACTCTTTCTCTGACGGCGGCCGGTTTCTCGATGCTGATGCAGCCGAGGCGCATGCCCTCCGCTTGGCCAACGAGGGTGCGGAGATTCTCGACATCGGCGGTGAGTCCACCCGCCCCGGCTCTGCGGAGGTCACCGTACAGGAGGAACTCGACCGCGTGATCCCGGTCATTGAGCGCTTGGCCAAGCGGCCGGAATTAGTTCTCTCCATCGACACCCAAAAGCCAAGCGTCGCCCGCGAGGCGTTGACCGCCGGAGCCTCCATTGTCAACGACATCGCCGCAAACCGCGCCGACCCGGAGATGTGGCAGGTCGTCGCTGAAGCCGAAGCCGGCTACGTCTGCATGCACATGCAGGGCACTCCGCAGACCATGCAGGCCAAGCCGGAGTACGACGATGTCACAACCGAGGTGATCGCGTTTTTCAAAGAACGCCTGTCCCTGCTCCTTGCTCATGGTGTTGCGGCCGAGCAAATCGCCTTGGATCCCGGAATCGGCTTCGGCAAAACCCTTGAACACAATATAAAGTTGCTCAGAGACTTGAATAAGTTTAGCTTGGTTGAGCGTCCGGTGTTGGTCGGTGCTTCCCGGAAGTCCTTTATCGAGAAGCTGTTGGGAGCCCCGGTCGATGAACGTCTCCCGGCCTCGCTTGCCTGTGCCGCATGGGCAGCCATCCAGGGCTCACAAATCATCCGAGTCCACGATGTCGCCGAAACGGCCCAAGCCGTGCGCATGGCCGAGGCGTTGGCGCGTTGAATCAATGGATGTTCCGGAAAATAGTTGGCTGCAGTACTGGCGCCCTCTCGCTGAGATTGGGATTCTGTCCGTCGCCATCTATTATACCCTGACCTTCTTCCGAGGCACTCGAGGCTGGCCGATCGTGCTCGCTTTTCTCGGCCTGCTCATCGGCCTGTTAATCTGCATTGGGCTGAACCTGAAAGTCCTTGAGTCACTCCTGAACTATTTCTTCGGCCTGTCCGCCTTTGCCGCTCTGATTATTTTCCAACCAGAACTGCGCCGCCTGCTCGCCGGGCTGGGTAATCTCACTTTCTTCGGCTCCCTACGGGAGCAGAGGGAGAATATCGAGGTCACCATTCAGGCGGTGGATCGACTTAGTGAATCCCGAACCGGCGCGCTAATCGCCATCGAACAATCGACCCACCTGCAGGACGTAGTTGAATCCGGCATCACGATCGACTGTGAAGCCACGCCTGAAATGATTGAGACGATCTTCTTTCCGAACAACGCCATTCACGACGGAGGCATCATCATCAAGGAAGATCGCATACTCAGCGCGGCGTGCATCTTTCCGCTCACTCGTCGGCAGGATATCAGCAAGACGATCGGCACCCGACACCGGGCCGCCATCGGCATGAGTGAGGAATCCGACTCGCTGGTGATCATCGTCTCGGAGGAAACAGGGGCCATCTCCACCGCACACAAGGGCCAACTCGTGCAAGGGATCTCGCTAAAAAAACTGCGAGGAACGCTCAACTCCATCTTCGTCACTCCGATCCGAAACCGGGGTCTTTCCAACTGGATAAAGTCGTTCAAGGAACGCCGAAAAAAAGCCAAGCCCAAACCCAAGGCGGCAACCACCTGACATGGCCTGGGAACTCATATTCACCCGGAACATCGGATGGAAGGCCCTTTCTGTCCTGTTCGCCGTGGCAATCTGGTACACCATCAACGGGCGCCAACTGGCGAGTGATCCACAACGCGTCAAGGACCAGTCACTGGTTGAGCCCAAACTTGAGACGCCCACCACTATCAGCCCACTGGAAACTCCCGAGGTAAGCACCAACCGGGTGAACGTGGTGCAGAGTTTTGCGATCCGAATCCTGCAACCACCCAACGACACGAACCGTTACATTCTCGACCCGGCAGCAGTAACACTGGAACTGGCTTCAGACGCCGACCCCGCGCCCAATCTAACCAGTCCTGTCGCTGTCAAGGTCATGGTCGATCCCATTGATTTACCGGCGGGTATCAACGAGACAAACGTCAAAGTCAAAGTGTCCGTACCGGAAGATGCCATAATCAAGGATTTCAACCCAAGGGAGGTCAAAGTCACGCGTATCATCGAGACTCCTCCTCCAACCGTGGAGCCCGAGGATCTTAAAGAAAAACCAGAGGAAAACCCTGACGAAAGCGAGGAAACGTCAGAAGAATCTGGCTAGTTTTGCACTTCCGCTGCCGGAACGGGGCTCACCTGCAGCATCGCTGAGGGCAACCTCCCGACCCATTGATCTGGCATCCGGTCATCAATCGATCCCTCGGCATAAGTCTGCAGCGAAACACTCCCATCACAAAATACGGCATAACTTTTTTCGCCATGGCGAAAGTGAGTCGTTTTCTCCCGGTCGTTCACATAATAAAACTCCTCGATCATCGGGTTTTCCCGGGAAGCCGGAGCCTGAAATGTATTCACCTGCGCGGCATCAGCCAGAAACACTATATCACTGGGAGACTTGATGGATTCCATTAAAACAGGGTTGCTGTTCATCCCGCCGGCCAAGTGAAGGTTGTACCCGTAGCCGTAAGCCGCTCCCGTGGCTTTCAATTTGAACCGGTCGTTAATGAAATCCAGCCGCGGGCAGACCTGCACTCCTTCGGCATCAATGTACGGATGGAGCACACCTTTCGCTGCATCGAACCGGCGTTCTCCCTCCGTGCCGCTCTGTAGCCACCCGAACCAATAAATTTGACCATCGTCCAACTGGTCTCCCCGATACGGGAACGATTTACCGTCGTTGTCTGCCCAATACATATTTCCAGCTAGGCCGAATTGTTTCAGGTTACTCATGCAAACCGTATCGAGCCCCTTCATCTTCATTCGCTGCAGCACCGGGAGCAGCAATAGCATGAGAATGAAAATGATTGCCACAATCACCAGCAACTCCACTGCGGTGAAGCCCTGTTCGTTTTTTGATCTGGTCATCGTTGATGTCATCTGACGAGTCGATAAAACCGATTCCCAAGCATCGGCTCCGGGTCGATCAACCGGAGGAAAAACTGACTGGGTTCCAGCTCAGCGTCCAGCGCATTCCACCGGCGCAAATCTCCCGACCGCTGCAGTTGCCATTCGTCTGGCTTCACTGCGAAAACACGGGCGGACCAATTGGCGTCATCGAGTCGTTGATCGACCAACCTTGGCTGAGAACGGGTCGTGGCGATTGCCAACTCGTCGATTTTCCCCACCGCGAACAAACTTGATTCACTCCCTTTTGCTGTGTAGCTGCTGATCGAGAAGGCATCGACCTTGAAACCGGCATGAACACTTTTTCGTTTCACCTCGGCGATAGTCTTCCACGGTTTCCCCGTCTCGAGCATCTCCGTTTTCATCTTCCCGACAGAGCCGTCGTAACTCATTCGCACCGTGTAGTTTTTCCCCATCTCCAACTCTGCCGGAAAAGTAAAACCGGCGGAAAACTCACTTTTACTTGAAGCCA
>CAJXAU010000042.1 GCA_913050205.1 uncultured Verrucomicrobiota bacterium | reverse complement strand
CTGCATTGGGCACCTCAATCTCCACCTTGGCCAGGCGCTCCAGCAATCGACTTCGGTGATGCTCGACCACCTTCGGAGCCCGATTGGCCACGCGCTTGGTAATGCGGCGCAAACTGGCCAGGCGCTTGGCCAAATCCCGGCCAAGATTCGCCCCTTCTTTGGCCCGCATTTCCTGCAGTTGGCCAAGCGCTTGGCCAAGCGCACGCCGGAGAGCCGGCAACAAGGCTACCGGATCAACCGCTTCCTCCCCTGTTTCCATCACCCCGGGTAATCTCAGGATTGTTTCCAGTGATAAATCGTTCTGCAGCCCCATCCCGTCTGCCAGCTTGGCCAAGGCCTTTTTATAGGCTTCCGCCTGGGCTTCGTTGACTTGGATTGAGCGACTGGCCTTCTCGCTTGGCCTCTGCAGCGTCACCTTGCCGGAAACCCGGCCACGTGCCACGGAAGCCAGAACAATTTTTCTCAAATCGGATTCCAGCGAGTCCAATTCGCTTGGCAGGCTCACGGCCACCTCCACCTGCCTGCGGTTTACGGAACTAATCTCCGCTGTCAACTGAACGCCCTTGGCTGAGCTGTCGCCCCGCCCGTAACCGGTCATTGATTTCATGTCTTTATCTCGAAGCCTACCCGAGGCTCATGTAGTAGGCATCGACCCGGTCCGCCACGTCTTTGTAGCCGATGTCGCGCTCATAGATTTGTTTGAACTGCTCGATCGACTCCTCCTTCTTGTCCATCGTGTCGAGCACGCATCCCAACTGATAAAGCAGATCCATCTTCTCGTCGTCCATGACCTCCTTTTTGTCGAGGGCGTTCTGGAGAGTGCGTGCTGCCATGTCATTCATGCCTCGCTTGGAGAAACATTGGCCAAGATAGATCAGCGCAGCGATTTCCTTGTGAGGATTCCCTTGCGCCCGTTGGAAGGATCGAATGGCCGATTGCACATCGCCCGACTCGAATTGCAGTACGCCCAACTCAAATCGAAGGGACAAATCCGACGGATACGTGTCGGAGAGTTTTTGAATCTGCTCGATCTCAAATCTCTTCCGCTCCTCCGTTAGTTTTTCAACCTCTTCCCCTGTTGCGGATTCGATCTGGTGGTCGTAACGGCGCAGCTTGGTGCTGACGATGGCACGATCCACTGCCGAGTCCGACCGCAGGTTTGTCGTGTTGAACAGTTCATAGTACTCGATCGATTTATCGAAATCCTTTTTACGGTTGTAAAGCTCCGCCAGCGAACGGATGAGTTTCAGATTTTTCGGATCATCCTTAAACCGGCCCTCATATTCCTGAATCAGGCTGTCCGCCGTGGATTCCTGTTCAGATCGCCGATTTTCCTGCTCAAGCAAAACTGCCTCGGCTTCGTCCTTCAACACCGCGCGGTAGTCCGCTTCGCCGGCGGTGACCTTGTCATAGCCTCCCTCAGCCATGGTCACCCGTGCGGTCATGTTCTTTGAGAGTTGCAGCACCTCGAGATCTTCAGGGTGCGCCCTGGCCAACTCGGAAATCAGCTCATCCGCTTTTCCCAGTTCCCCCATGTTTACCAGCGCGTCGCAGTATTTGATCGTATTGGCCTTGTCGCCCGGCTGTTGTTTCATCACCAGTTCCCAGGCAAAAAGCGCCGTCTTGTGATACTCCGCAAGAGTCGCCGCCTCCCCGAGGAGTTTATTGCCCATGACGCTGTAGGGATCTTCGTTGAGAATCTGTTCGGCCACTTCGATCGCCTCGATTGGATCCTTCCTTAACGCCAACTGCCCTTTCGGCAATAATGATGAGGAGGTCGTTTTTCCAAATATTTTGAAGAAACTCCCCTTCTTTTCAGCCTGTTTGAATTGGTTGAGGCGCAACGCTTCGCGGCACTCGAAAAAGCCCGGCTCACGCTTGAGCGCCTGCTCAAACAGTTTCGTGGCGTAATCCAGATTCTCCTTCCTAAGGGCGGCGATTCCCTTGTCGAAGTACTCCCGGGCCTGAGGATGAACCTCTCTTTTTGACTTTTCCGACATGCGATAAAAGCGGCCGCAAAGCATACCGTCAATCGTTCCACGATGCAATCCGGCTCAACGCTTGGCCAAGCGCAACACTCTACATTGTTGCCCTGTTTTTGTAGGTCGTGTACAACGTCTGCGGCCGTTATCGGCTGCATTCATGAGCAAGGAAGTCAGCAACGAAGAACTCAGCGAAAAGGAATTGGACACCCCTGTAACGGAAGAAACCGGGGAAGGCCAGGCGGAAGCGTCGCTTGGCCAAGCAGAGGGGGATGAAAATGAGGAACTCAACGGGGAGGAACCGGAGGAGGAACTTCCGCCACCCACACCGGAGGAGTTGAAGCAACTCCGCGCCGATGCAGCCAAGGCGGCGGAATATTACGAACGACTCCTTCGCCAAGTCGCAGAAACAGACAACCTTCGCAAGCGCTTGGCCAAGGAGAAACAGGATGCCATACGTTACGCCAATGAATCGCTGATCGAGCAACTTCTGCCCACGATGGACAGTTTCGACATGGCCATGATGGCGGTCAACGCAGCCGGCGAAACCTCCATCGACTCACTCAAGACCGGCATCGAGATGGTTCACACACAACTCAAGCGTACACTCGAGGAAGTCGGTCTCACCGAGGTTGATGCTGCCGGACAGGAGTTCGATCCAGCTCTGCACGAAGCCATGTCCAAGAAGGAAACCGACGAAGCAGAGGAAGGTACGATCCTCGAGCAAATCCGCAAGGGCTACAAGCTGAAGGATCGCCTCGTGCGACCGGCATCCGTTGTAGTGGCAACCGCGCCAAGCGAGGGCAACAATCCAGAGGAAGGCGAAAACGAATAATGGCCAAGGCCGATTACTACGAATTGCTCGGCGTCAAGAAAGGCGCCTCGGCGGATGAAATCAAAAAAGCCTACCGCAAATTGGCCGTCAAGTTTCATCCTGACAAGAACCCGGATGACAAGGCGGCAGAGGAAAAATTTAAGGAAATCAGCGAGGCATACGAGGTCCTGAGCGACTCGGAGAAACGCTCCACCTATGACCAGTTCGGCCATGCCGCATTCGGGCCAGGCTCACGGGCCAGCCGTGGCGGAGGCGGATTCCACGATCCATTTGATATTTTCAAGGAAGTCTTCGGAGCCGGCGGCGGCGGTGGCGGCGGCGGGAGTATTTTTGAAGACCTGTTCGGTGGCGGCGGCAGACGTTCCGGCGGCCCTTCACGCGGATCCGATCTCCGTTACGACATGGAACTCACCTTCGAGGAGGCGGTGAATGGTTGCGAAAAAGTCATCAGCGTCAACAAACTCGACTCATGCGGATCCTGCAACGGCAGCGGCGCAGCGGATGGCGGAAGCAAAACCACTTGCAGCACCTGCAACGGGCAGGGCCAGGTCGTGCAGTCACAAGGGTTTTTCAGCGTCGCACAAACCTGCCCGCGTTGTAAGGGAACCGGCAGCACCATCGACAAGCCATGCCGCAGTTGCAACGGCGAGGGGCGTGCAAACAAATCCAGCAAGGTAACGATTCGCGTTCCAGCCGGAGTCGATTCCGGTGCTCGACTTCGCTCGACCGGCAACGGCGAAGCAGGCATCAGCGGAGGTAAACCCGGTGACCTTTACTGTGTTCTTCACGTCCGGGATCACGAGATTTTCGAGCGTGACGGAGACGACCTCCTTTGCGAAGTGCCAATCAGTTTCGTGCAGGCCACGCTTGGTTCCGAAATTGAAGTCCCCACACTGAGCGGCAAAGCCCGTATCAACGTCCCCGCCGGGACACAGTCCGGGACGATTTTGCGGCTGCGCGGCAAGGGCGTAAAAAACGTTCAGGGCTACGGCCACGGCGACCTCCATGTCCGCGTCATCGTCGAGGTACCAACCCGGCTCAATGCCGAGCAAAAGGCCAAACTCACCGAATTCGGCGAACTGTGCGATGACCGCGTCAGCCCCATGCGCGGTTCGTTCTTTGAAAAGGCAAAGAAGTTTTTCAGTTAACTCCATCCATGCATCGTTTTTTTATTCCGCCCGGGGAATGTCACAATAACCCGCTTCGCCTTTGTGAAGCCGAGGCCAAGCATGCCCGATCCGTACTCCGTCTACGCGAAGGCGACCGGGTCGTCGTGCTAAATGGAGCCGGCAAGGAACTGCTTTGCCAAGCCGAGGAGGTACGCAGTGACTCCACCACGCTGAGCGTCATTCAGGAAAACAACATTCCTCCCCTGCCCTTCGAGATCACGCTTTATCAGGCGGTAACCAAGGGCAAGACGATGGATCTCATCATCCAAAAGGCCACCGAGTTGGGCGCCCATCGTGTCGTGCCGATTCTCTCAGAACGATCCGTGCCGTATTGGGACGAAGCCAAGGCCAAGGCCAAGGTCGAAAAGTGGCGTTCAGTTTGCATTGAGTCGATTAAACAATGCGGTTCCGCTTGGCTACCCACTCTGGAGATGCCCATGAAACCAAGCGACGCTATCGTAGACTCACGCGGGGCGGAGATTGCCCTGATCGCCACACTGCAATCCGACGCCAAACATCCGCGCACGCACATCGATGGCCATGCAGCGGAAAACGGCGGGGCGCCAAGAAAATTGGCCATTTGGGTCGGCCCGGAAGGTGACTACACGCCCGCCGAAATCAACCAGATCAGAGGGAGCGCCCTGCCGATCACGCTTGGCCCGTTGGTTTTGCGCAGTGAAACTGCTGCGATCTACTGTCTCGCTTTTCTGAACTACGAACTGCAGTCGCGCCAATAGCGCGCTTGGCCAAGCGCTTGGTTTAGGCTGAGGCCTCCCTCATATAACGAAGGCTCTCACGAGCGATCGTTTCAGGGCCTTCCTCAAAATCGAACACCTCGACGGATGCCACCCCTTCGTAGCCGACCTCTTTTAACGCACCGAAGATTGGCTTGAAATCGACATCACCAAATCCCGGGCCCTTGAGGTTCGCATCGTTGCAGTGAAAATAAGCAAAATTCGGATGCGAATCGCGGATGATATCCGGAATCGATTTCTCCTCCGAAGACATCGCCTTGACATCAAGGATGATCTTAAAGGCGTCGCTGTCGAACTGGCTGACGAAATCAATCGCCTGCTCTGCCGTGTTGATAAAGTCCGTCTCTGATGGGGCCAACGGTTCAAAACAAATCGTTACCCCCTTATCCTCTGCACGTTTGATCGATTTGGCAAAAGTCTCGCGGGCCAGCTCCCACGCCTGTTCAAAACTCACCCCAGGCAGCAGGTTTCGCAACTTGGGCGAACCGACTACAATTGCCTTTCCCCCGAGGTCCGAGCAACAATCCACCAATTCACAAAAATAATCGGCGGTCTTCTCGCGAATGGCAGCATCGGTATGCGTCATGTACAAACCCTCCGTCTTGATAAGCACCCAATGAATGGCTGAAACCTCAATGCCATGATCAGCAGCAACCTCTCGAATCCGCAGACGCTCTGCCACGGGCACCTCGGTCACGTACTGCGCCAATGTAAACGGCGCGATCTCGATCGCATCGTAACCGGTCTCCGCCACGAACCGAATCGAGTCATCAATGGACCACCCCTCAAACACCTCATTGCAAATACCAAATTTCATCATTGTTAAATAATTAGCGGGAGCCAGATGAACGCAGATCAGTTCATTTTTCAAGTTTATGAAACAAAACCGGCCAATCTCGTCCAACCAAGAATTCCGTCGAATTCGAATTCATCGTTCAACTGTGTCTATAACAACCCGCAAAACATCTTTAGTAATTTTGATGCCGCTTGGCTTGCATGAGTTGAAATTGCCAGGACTTCGTCGTGGGTAATCGCCTGCCCTCCTTTGGCTGCGGCGGTGTTTGTGATGCAGGACAAACCGAGCACCTCCATGCCGCACTGCCTTGCCACGATCGTCTCCGGCACTGTACTCATGCCAACGGCATCGACACCGATCTGTTTAAACGCCCGAATCTCTGCCGGCGTTTCGTAACTTGGCCCCGAGACAGCAAGGTAAACGCCCTGCTTCAGTTTGATACCGCAGTTTTCTGCCGCTTGGCCAAGCGCTTGGCCAAGTTCCACCGAGTAGGCATCGGTCATATCGACAAACTGTTGAACACCTGAATATTCGACTCCTCGCAATGGATTATCACCCATCAGGTTGATGTGGTCGGTAATCTGCATAAAATCCCCAACATCCAGTCCGTCAGCAATGCCACCAGCGGCGTTGGTCAAAACCAAACGACCGATTCCCATAGCCGCCATCACTCTTACCGGAAGGGTAACGACATCCATCGAGTGACCTTCGTAATAATGCAATCGGCCGGCCTGCACTAACACTTCCGTGCCGGCCAATCGGCCAATGACAAATTTCCCAACATGGCCCTCAACCCTGCTCGCCGGCATCCCCGGAATCTCATCGAATCGAGCCTCGGCTTCGACTTCGATTTCGTCAACCACGCCACCAAACGCACTCCCAAGCACAATACCCAATCGTGGGCGCAACTTGGTCAAACGCAGTAATTGGTTCGCTGCCTCTTCCGGGTTCGTCGACATGCGTTGGATATGCTCAACTGCACCCTCAAACACAAGAACTTTGACGCCACATGATGTTCGACACCACCTTCCTATACCGGTATTTTGCCGCTGCCCATTGGAAAGCATTTACTCCAGATTCACGACCGACCTGCAGGTTCGACCGGACGATATCGATATGAATCAACACGTCCACTCAAGCCGTTATCTCGACTACGTTCTTGCAGCCCGTTTTGACCAGATGGAGCGCTGTTATAAAATGTCGATGCAGGCGTTCATGGAGCGCGGCCTCGGTTGGGTGATAAAAACCTCCCACATCGAGTTTATCCGGCCACTGCAATTGGGGGATTGTTTTTCGGTAACCACCTGTATCAGCAACATCTTCGAGAGAGGGGTCAACGTGGAGTTTGAGATAAACCGGAAAGACAACGACAAACTCTGTAGCAAGGGATACCTTGAATGCTATCTGATTAATACGGGAACCGGCCGGGCAACGGCCATCCCCGAAGACATCAAATCTTTTTACGAAATCTAAAAATGGAACGACGCAAACTTGGCAAAACCGATCTGGATCTTCCGCTCATCTCATACGGAGCCTCCTCGCTGGGACAGGAATTCCGCCGAATCAGTATCGACGAGGCCCTCCAATCCTGCCGCGTGGCACTCGACCTCGGTATGAATTTCATCGACACCTCCCCCTTCTACGGACGCGGCATGAGCGAGGTCATGCTTGGGCAGGTACTTCGGGATATTCCCCGCGACTCGTACATCCTTGGCACCAAGCTTGGCCGATACGACCTGCAACATTTCGATTTCTCAGCCAAGCGGGTTGCTGAAAGCATCGATGTCAGTCTGCATCGCATGGGGGTTGATCATCTCGACATCATCCTTTGCCACGACATTGAGTTCGTCGAGATGCAGCAAATTGTTGACGAGACCATTCCGGCGATCCAGAGAATCCGCGACCAAGGCAAGGTGAGATACATCGGATTTTCCGGATACCCGATGAAAGTTTTCCCCTTCATCATCGACCAGATCGACGTTGATGTGGTTCTCTCCTACAACCACTATCACCTTCAAAACACCAAGTTCGCCTCCCTCTTTCCGTACCTGAAGGAAAAAGGCGTAGGCATCATGAACGCCGGCCCGTTTTGCGCACGCCTTCTCACTAATGCCCCATTGCCCGAATGGCATAAGGAACCGAAAGAAGTGCGGGTCGCCTGCAAAAAGGCAGCCTCACTTTGCAATGAACGCGGCATCGACATCGCTCAATTAGCTGTCCAGTATTGTGTCGCCAATCCAGACATCACCACAACGGTCGCCGGCAGCGCCAACCCCGAAAACGTCCGCAACTGGGCCAAGTGGGCAGAGACTCCGATGGATGAGGAATTACTCAAGGACGTCCTCGCAATACTTGAACCAATCAAGGACATCGGCCACATTGAGGGCCTTCCGGAGAACAACTAATGAAACCCCTGCTCACTCTTTTCGCCTCTCTACTCGCCCTTGGCCAAGCGGCTCTGGCCAAGGATGTCACCCATGTTCTGCTCGTTGGCCACAAACTCGACCACCCGTTCGGCACCCACATGTACCTGAAGGAATGCCGCCTCCTGGCCAAGTGCCTCAACCAGAACCCCGGCATCAAGGCCACCGTCTCCAACGGTTGGCCAAGCGACGAAAGTGTGCTCAAAAAAATCGATGCACTTGTTTTTTATTCCAGCCCTGCCGCGGATATCATGTTGAGTGATAAAAACAGAAGCCAAGCGGAAACCCTTTTCAAACGGGGCGTCGGCTATACGGCGATCCACTGGGCCACAGGAGCCAACCTTCAAAATGGGCCGCGCTATGAGCAACTCCTCGGCGGCTGGTTTAACTTCAAGTTTTCCGGCATTAACGTGGACAAGCAGCGACTCATTCAAATCGATCCAAAGCATCCAATTTGCAACGGTTGGGCCGAGTACGAGTTACACGACGAATTTTATCTCAGAATGAAACTCAGCCCCAAAGCCAAGCCGTTGCTCAAGGTAACAACCAAGGGAAAGGAGGAAATCGTCGCCTGGACACTCGAACGCGAAGGGGACATAAAGGGACGCTCCTTCGGGATTACACTGGGGCATTTCCACCCGAATTACGGTATCGAGTCTTTCCGAAAAGCGATCATCAATGGGATTCTCTGGACCGCGAACATCGAGGTGCCGAACGACGGGGCTGCCGTCGCCATTGACACCGAGAAGGACATGAAACTCGGTCCGGATCCGCGTAAGAAAAAATAATCCGCCGCCAACTGATTTTTTCAGCAAAATCAGTTGACTAACACGGGGGCCTCCCGCTAGGTTTTCCGCCCCTCGGGATTCCTGAGTAGCTCAATGGTAGAGCGGTTGGCTGTTAACCAATAGGTTGTAGGTTCGAGTCCTACCTCAGGAGCCACTTCCCAAA
>CAJXAU010000041.1 GCA_913050205.1 uncultured Verrucomicrobiota bacterium | reverse complement strand
CAGAAGCTCTTCAACTGTCGGCGGTTCTGGCTTTGCAGCTTTGACAACTGGTTCAACTGGCTTTGTTTCTGGCGCAGGAGTAGACTGCTGCGACTCCCCACACCCCACCAGCACCACGGCTGCGATTGTTATTAGTAGTTGTTTCATGTCGCCCAAAATTTTGGCTTATGTGATTGATTAGGCAATACTTTTATAGCGGCGAAAGCTTAGGGCGCTTCTTAACGTCTATTCTCGTTTGCAGTCTCCGATAAACGCTTGTTCTGCTCATTCTAGCTTGGTAGACGTTTAACCTCATCACTAGCGTACCTTTCCGAGAGCAATTCTTTTATATCGGTTTTTATAGCAGAGGGTAACAAAAAGGCCACTCGCTATAATGCGAATGGCCAATAAAAACAGGGGTAAAACGACTACTATTTAAATTTCTTTGCGACTAAGCAGGCGTTGTGGCCGCCGAAGCCGAAGGAGTTGTTGGCGATGGCGTTAACTTCCAACTCTCGGGCTGCGTTGGGGGCGTAGTCGAGGTCGCAGTTTGGGTCGGGATTTTGGTAGTTGATGGTGGGCGGGACGAGGTTGGTCTCGAGTGCCTTGCAGCAGACGGCCATTTCGACCGCACCGGCAGCACCGAGCATGTGGCCGGTGGCGCCTTTGGTGGAACTGACAACGAGGCTGCGGGCGTGGTCTCCAAAGACGTTCTTGATGGCCTGTGTCTCGCAGACGTCTCCCTGTGGGGTGGAGGTGCCGTGGGCGTTGATGTAGGAAATGTCGTCCGGGTTGAGTCCGCCGGAGTTGAGGGCCATGCGCATGGCGCGTGCGCCGCCTTCGCCCTCGGGGGCGGGGGCGGTCATGTGGTGGGCGTCGGCGGTGTTGCCGTACCCGGCGAGTTCGCAGTAGATGCGTGCGCCGCGTGCCTTGGCGTGCTCGAGTTCTTCGAGCACGATGACGCCCGCTCCTTCGCCCATGACGAAGCCATCGCGCTCGGCGTCGAACGGCCGGGAGGCGGTACTGGGATCGTCGTTGCGGGTGCTGAGTGCTTTCATGGCGGCAAAGCCACCGATGCCGGTCGGGGTGACGGCGGCCTCGGTGCCGCCGGCGAACATTACGTCGGCGTCGCCCATGACGAGGGTGCGCCAGGCCTCACCAATGGCGTGGCTGGCGGTGGCGCAGGCGGAGCAGGTGGCGACGTTTGGGCCGCGTAGTCCGTTGTAAAGTGAGAACATCCCGGAGCCCATGTTGAGGATCATCATTGGGATGAAGAATGGTGACATCCGGCCGGGGCCGCGGTTGAGCAGGGTGCTGTGCTGGCCTTCCATGGTGGCGAGGCCGCCGATGCCGGAGCCGATGAAGGAGCCGACGCGGTCTCGGTTGGTCTGGTCGAGGTCGAGCCCGGAGTCTCCCAGTGCCTGCCATGCGGCGTGGATGCCGAACTGGGCGAAGCGGTCGGTGCGGCGGACCTCCTTGGGGGAGGGGAACGCCTCGGCAGCGTCGAAGTCCTGCACCTCGCCGGCGATGGTGCAGGCGTAGCCTTCGGTGTCGAAGGCGGAAATCTGGTCGATTCCGCATTGGCCTGCAGTGATGTTTTGCCAGAAGGAATCGATCCCCTGGCCAAGCGGGGAGACGACACCGATGCCGGTGACCACGATGCGTCGCCTCTGGGATGTATCCGCCATAAAGTAAAACAGGCAGCTTGGCCAAGCGCGACCGAGCTGCCCGGAAATCAAACAGCCCTTAGCTCTGTGTGTCTTCGATGTACTTGGCGACGTCTCCCACGGTTTGGAGTTTTTCCGCCTCCTCATCGGGGATCTCAGTGCCAAATTCCTCCTCCAACGCCATGATCAGCTCGACGATGTCGAGTGAGTCCGCGCCGAGGTCCTCGATAAACTTGGCCCCCGGATTGATTTGGTCCGCGTTGACGCCGAGTTGCTCGACGATGATATCCTTGATTCGATCTGCGATTGATTTGTCAGACATAAGCCGCCGTAACGTTCGCGGGTTCTTTAAGAACGGGAGGGTTGATCGTCAAGCCCCTAATGTCGAAAAGTTCATTTACATCACCATGCCGCCATCGACGGTGAGTACCTGCCCAGTCATGTACCCGGTCGGTTCCATGGCCAAAAACACCGCCGTATGGGCGATATCGTCCGGCGAACCGAATCGGGACATCGGCACACGCTCGAGGATGGCGTCGCGCACTTTTTCGTCGAGCACGGCGGTCATGTCGGTCTCGATGAAGCCGGGAGCGATGGCATTGGCGGTGACGCCCCGCGGCGCCAGCTCCTTGGCCACGGACTTGGTAAAGCCGATGAGCGCGGCCTTGCTGGCGGCGTAGTTGCTCTGCCCGGCGTTGCCGATCAGCCCGATGACGGAGGCGATGTTGATGATGCGCCCGCTGCGCTGCTTCATGAACGGCCGGGTGAACGCCTTGGTGAAGTTGAACGCGCCCTTGAGGTTGGTGTTGAGCACCGTGTCCCATTCCTCCTCGCTCATGCGCATGAGCAGATTGTCGCGGGTGACGCCGGCGTTGTTGACGAGAATGTCGACCTTGCCGGCCTGCTCGAGGATGTCCTTGGCGGCAGACTCCACGGCGGCGGTGTCGGACACGTCCACTGCCTTGGCCCAGGCCTTGCGTCCCAGTTCCTCCACCTCGGCGGCGACTTTGGCGGAATTTTCCTCCGTGCGCGAGACGCAGACCACATCGGCGCCCATCCGGGCGAAGGCGATGGCCACGGCACGTCCGATCCCCCGACCGGCCCCGGTGACCACGGCCACCTTGTCATTCAATAGACTCATAGCGGGGAGAGATTTGCTTGGCCAAGCGCCCCGATGTCAATAGTGCGAGTTGGAAAAAAGAGCATCCGCTTGGCCAAGCGCTTGGCCGGGTGCGGCTGGGGGGTTAGTCCCGCTTGAAGTAATTCACGCTGCGCCGTTCGGGGTCGTTCTCGCCGATCAGCACGGCACGGGCGTTTTGGTAGAGGTTGGAGCGAGGCGGGTGAAATTCAACCTCCAGATCCTGTCGCTTGGCCTCGAGGGTCTCGATGCCGAAGATGTCGAGCGCCACGGGGTCGGTGC
This sequence comes from uncultured Verrucomicrobiota bacterium, assembly GCA_913050205.1. Classification (GTDB taxonomy): domain Bacteria; phylum Verrucomicrobiota; class Verrucomicrobiia; order Limisphaerales; family UBA1096; genus UBA1096. The sequence continues at coordinate 5,933 of CAJXAU010000041.1, read as the reverse complement.
TGAACCATAACTGGCCAAGCGGCTCGGTGTAGTGGAGCAGCGACTTGCTCTGGCCAAGGTACTGGATGTAGAGCGCATCGGTGATGCATAGGGCGAGGCGATCGCCGATGAAGCGAGTCTGTTCGTCGTCGGTTTTTACGAAGATGTCGGGTAGGGCGGTGACAAGGATGGAGTCGGACACATTGAATCGCCGGTCGTTGTCCACGATGCCGCGGGTCAACCCGACGAGATGCCCGGACACGCCGACGCGGTTGTGGTTGATCAGCGGCTGGATGCTGATGATTTTTGTAATCTCCCGGGTAAGTAGCCGGGAGAAATAGGAGTTGCGGCTGTCGGTTTCCTCGCCGGGTTTGAACTCGAGATCGCCCTCGATGAGTTCGCCGAGGATCGATTTTTCCATCACCACGGATTTATCCCAGCCGCTGTCCCGGCTACCGGCCAGCCGTATGCCGTGGCGCTTGGCCAGGGCGCTGTAGCCGGCGTCCTGTAGTTCCTCAAGCTGGGCGTCCCAGATGATGATTTGCCCGGATGGGATTCCGGTTTTGAGCAGGCCCCGCACGACGGCATCCACCACTTCGTGTCGCGTGCCGCTGATCCGGCCGGGGGCAGCGTTGACCCTGATGCCGACGGTGTCCTCCGGTTTGACGAGAGACAGCCAGCCGGCGGTGGGATTGTCTAGACCGGTCACCTCCTGCAGCCCGGCTGTCACCATGTCGTCCACGCGCTTTTTGTCGATTTTCCAGCGGATGGAGGAGGCGTCGTCGCGAATCACCTCGATTTGGGGCTCGGGGATTGTGAATTCCTCCTCCGCAGTCTCCACCTCCGAGCCAAGCGCTTGGCCAAGCGCGACCACAGCCATGAGGCTGGGAAGCCAACGCCAAGCCGGGCGTTTTTTGGATCGTCCTTGGAGCATGACAAACGCGGGATAGGGGAGTGGATCCCTTGACTCGCTGAGGCCGCGATGCTACCACCAGCGGTCATGCAGACCACGCAAAAAACGATCCTGAATCTGTTCGCGCCCGGGATCACTTTGTGCCTGATCGCCCTCCTCGCCGGTTGCACTCCGCCGGAGAGAACGGCCCTCGAAGAAGGGAGCCGCCTCCTCGCCGCCGGCAAGGCACAGGCCGCGCTGGTGGAGCTGAACAATGCGTTCGAATTCATCAGCAAAAATGATGAACTCAAGCGATCGCCAAAGATCATGGGGCACCTTCACAATCAGCTTGGCCTGGCGCATCAGGAGCTGTATCGCGATAACAGCAAGACCAACCACTATTTTAAGGCGTATCAGGCCTACCGGTTCACGACGACGAACCAGAACACCCCGACGACTCTCAAGCAGCGTGCCCATCAGAATCTCGCGTGGCTGTACCTGGAGCGGTACCACTGGAACTCGAATCTTGCGGCGTTCCGGGCAAACGCTGGCAAGGCGGCGGATGAATACAACAAGCTCCGGATCGAGGTGGGGGACGACAAGTTTGAGCAATGGCTTGAGAAGGGCGTTGCTGAGTTTCACTCCGGCCAGTATACCGCCGCGCGGGAAAGTTTTCGGAAAGCAGGAAGGCAGGATGCCACCGCGCTGAACGCCCTCGGCATTCTCGCGGCCGTTGAAAACCGGCACGAGGCGGCTGCACAATATTTTGAGGAAGCCTCCGGTGTGGATGCCGAGAATCCACAGCTGAAGCTTCATCTGGCGATCGCGCTCCAGTCGATGGAGCAATACCAGTCCGCTCTCGAGGCGTATCAGGCCTATCTGAGTGCAACGCCGGATTCGGCTGCGAAAAAGGAGCAAGTCAAAACCCTCGTCACCGAGCTGGAGGAATACCTCAAGCCAGAACCCAAACCGGAGCCCAAGGAGGAACCGGTTGAGGAAAAACCGGAGGAAGTTGCCGTTGTGGAACCGATCGAACCGGAACGACCCAAGGAAGAAGAGAAACCCGAAGCCAAACCGGTTGAAGTGGCCGTGAAGGAGGAGCCAGAGGAAGCCGTCGCCCCGACCGAACCAAAAGAAGAGAATCCGACCGAGCCTGAGGTGGCCGTTGTGCCGGCCGAGGTGAAGCAACCGGAACCAAAGGAGGCCCCCGAAGAGGCTCCCGTCGAAGAGCCAATTACTGAACCGGCCGAGGTGGTCATTGTCGAACCGCCCTCTGTCGAACCGACCGAGGTGATCGCCGTGGAACCGGTCGAGCCGAAGGAGGAATTGCCGGTGCCGGTGGCCAAACCGGAGGAGACCGTCGTGCCGGAGGAGGCTCCAGCCGAACCGGAACCGGGCACTGAAGTGGCCGTGGAGGAACCGCCGGTGAAACCCGCAGAAGTCATCGAACCAGCCGAGCCAGACGAGGAGGCCACGCCGAAGAAAAAATGGACCGATCGCCTGAACCCGGCCCGGTGGTTTGGCGGGCGCAATAAGGACAAGGCTGACGGGCAAGTTAACTGGAAATCCCGCACCCCGCTTCCAACAATTCCGACGCCCAAGCCGGTCGCCCCCGCCTCCACCAATGCTACGGCGCGCGTGGTGAATGTACTGCCCACAGCAGTGGCGTATCCGCGCTATGCGTACCTGCACCCCGCCCTGCCCAAGGCTGGGGACCGTCAGGTGGCCAAGACGTATTTTGATGACGGGGCCAAGGCCCAGAAAAGAAAGGAGTGGCAACGCGCCAAGGCGGCCTACCTGCAGGCAAGCAAGTCCGACCCCGCTTGGTTTGAGGCCCAATGTGAGCTTGGCCAAGCGGCGTATTACACCGGCGAGACCGGCCTCGCGCTGCAGGCGTTTGAAAATGCGCTGGCAATCGACCCCAACGACGGCCCGGCCCGTTTCAATTTTGCCATGTCGCTCAAGCAGGGCACCTACTACGCGGATGCCGCCAAGGAGTTGGAGACTTACCTGCAATTCGACCCGAACAGCGTTCGTGCGCATCTCGAGGCGGCCAACCTGTACGCGGAAAGACTACACGACGTGGCCAAGGCTGCCATTCACTACAAGCGCGTGATTGGCCTGAAGCCTGAGCATCCCCAGGCGGTGGACATTCGCTACTGGCTGATCCGCAACAAGGCGAACTGAGCCTCCCGACCTGCCTTGCCCGTCATCCCACAGGCCACGATTGAGCAGGTCCGCAACGCCAGTGACATCGTCGACGTAATCGGCTCCTATGTGCCGCTCAAACGTGCCGGTACAAACTTCCTCGGGCTGTGCCCGTTCCACAAGGAAAAGACCCCCAGCTTTAACGTCAGTCCGTCCAAGCAGATTTTCCACTGCTTCGGCTGCCACAAGGGTGGCGATGTCTTCACGTTTTTACGCGAGTTCGAAAATCTGACATTCGTCGAGACCGTGCAGCGTCTCGCCGAGCGGGCGCGGATCCAGATTGAGTTCGAGATGACGCCCGGCCAGCGCGAGGAGGGGTCGCTCAAGGAGAAACTACGCTCACTGCACGAGCAGGTGGCCAAGCGCTGGGAGATCGCCTTGGCCAACGACGCCGGCGCACAGGTCGCGCGCGACTACCTGGCCAAGCGCGGCGTCAGCAACGAAGCGGTCAAACGCTTCCGCATGGGCTACGCGCCGGACAAATGGGATGACACCCTCAACTGGGCCAAGTCCAAAAAACACGATGCACAGTTGCTTGAAAAAGGGGGGCTTGCGATCTCCGGCGACAGGGGGCACTACGACCGGTTTCGCGGTCGACTCATTTTTCCGATATGCGATGAGCAGGGCAGGGTGATCGGTTTCAGCGGCCGCGTGTTGGCTGCGGAGCAGAAGGGCGGCAAATACATCAACTCACCGGAGACGCCGATCTTCAGCAAGAGCCGGGTGATCTACGGGTTGGACAAGGCCAAGCGACCAATCCTCGACGCCAAATCGGTAATCGTTTGCGAAGGCCAACTCGACACCATCGCGTGTCACCTCGCCGGCATCGAGAACGCCGTGGCACCGCAGGGCACCGCACTCACCGCCGACCACGCACGCATACTCAAACGCTACGCAGAGGAGGTCGTGCTGTGTTTTGATTCCGACACCGCCGGCCAACAGGCCGCGCTGCGTTCACTCGACGATCTGCTCGCCAGCGGCCTGGCCATTCGCGTGGCGGTCATCCCACAGCCGCACGACCCCGACAGTTTCATCCGGGAAAACGGCGCGGAGGCATTTCGCAAACTGCTCGACGACGCCCCCGGTTTTTTCGACTTTCTCATCAACTACCTCTGCCAGATTCACGATGTGGACTCCGACCGCGGCCGTGTCAACATCGTGCAGACCATGCGCGAGGCAGTGCAAAAAACCGACAACCCGGTCCTCATCGACACCTACGCGCAGAAGCTCAGTCACCGGCTGGGTGTGGCGGTCGACGCAGTCCGATCCGAGTTCGCCAAGCGCAAACGCACCTTTCAGCGTGCCGAACCGGAGCTTGCCGAGGAGGAGATTCCGATTCCCGAGGACGAGTTGCCGCTGCCGAAGCCGAGCCCGGTGGAGTTTTGGCTGCTAAAGCTGGCTTTGTTTGGTGAGACACCGGTCGAGTGGCTGGAGTCGCATCTTGATCTGCAATGGGTCGGGCACCGCGGTGTGAAGGTGATTCTCCAGCAACACTTCGCGCTCATTGCCGAGAACCCGGACGCAGGCCTGCCTGATCTCCTCGGTACCCTGCCGTCGGATCCATTCCGGAAACTGGCCACTGAGGCCGTGGTCGATGGCCGCAATATCCCGGATCCCGGCCGACAATTGAAAGACATCGTGCTTCGGTTGCGAAACCAGTTTGTTGAGTCACGCCTGACTGAGATCCAGCGGGAACTGGTTCCCGGGGGAGCCGACGAGACAAAATGGCCGGAACTCATCAACGAACGAAACGCATTGAGGGCTCTCATCACCCATCCCCTCGAGCCCCTAGCCGGCTCCTAAATTGGAGGGACGAGCCTGCGAGTCCACAAAAAACAGGAGCGGGGACATTCCTGTCCCCGTTTACGTTTAGGATGATCAGGCAGTGGACAGGAATGTCCCCTTTCCCTTGACCAAGCGCTTGGCCAAGCGGGTTAATCCAGCCCAAGTTGACGGGAAAAGTAGACGTATTCCAGCGCGTAACGGCGGGCGTGTTGCTTGAGATTCGCCCCGGCGGCGTGGCCACCTTCGGTGTTCTCGTAGTATAGCACCTCGTGGCCCTGTTCCCGCATCCGGGCGACCATCTTTCGGGCATGACCGGGGTGCACCCGGTCGTCCTTGGTCGAAGTCTCGATGAACACCTTGGGATATTTTTTATCCGGAAAAACATTTTGGTAGGGCGAGTAGCGGAGGATGGCTTCGCGCATTTTAGGGTCTTCCGGATCGCCGTATTCCGCCGCCCAACTGGCCCCGGCGAGCAGCTTGGTGTAGCGGATCATGTCGAGCAAAGGCACGCGGCAGACGACCGCGTTGAGCAGGTCTGGGCGCTGGGTGAAGATGGCGCCAACGAGCAGGCCGCCGTTGCTGCCACCGGAGATGCCAAGGTGTTTTGGCGAAGTGATCCCGCGCTTGGCCAGATCTTCACCGACCGCGATAAAATCGTCGTAGGCGCGCTGCCGCTTGGTCTTCAGCGCGGCCTTGTGCCAACGCGGTCCGAACTCGCCGCCACCGCGAATGTTGGCCACCGCGTATGCCCCGCCGCGCTCAAGCCAAAGTTTGCCGATCGTCGCCGAGTAGCTGGGCTTGAGGGAGATTTCAAATCCGCCGTATCCGTAAAGGATCGTTGGCGTGTTGCCGTCCGGCTTGAGTCCCCTGCGATGAATCACAAAGTACGGCACCTCCGTCCCATCGGCGCTCCGCGCCATGTGCTGGTGCACCTCGAGTTCACCGGCATCGAATCGAGCCGCGAGAGACTTAAGCGTTGAGAACTTGTTGGCGGCGGCATCGAACTCGCTCAATCGATCCGGCGTCACGTGATCCTCGTAGTTGATGAAAATCGTCTCCGAGTGCGGGC
>CAJXAU010000040.1 GCA_913050205.1 uncultured Verrucomicrobiota bacterium | reverse complement strand
GCTCGAATTGTTTCACCACCAAGATGATAGGTTTTGTGAATATCCCTGAGTTCAAGAAGGGGCATTTTATTCTGTGGGAATATATTCTTATGGCCTTCCGCTGCCGGGGCGCCCACCACTGCCTCCAGGTCGTCCACTTCCTCTTGGACGTCCACTTCCACCAGGTCGGCCGCTACCAAATCTTTCTCGCATTTTTTCTCTTAAAGCTGTTTTTTCTTCTTCAGTCATCTTGTCTCTTGCATCCATGATTTCATCCATATCTAGTTTACCATTCCCATTTTTATCATACTTAGCTACAAGAGGATCTTCTTTTTTAGTTTCTTCAACTTTTTCGCCATCCAATGTGATCGCTTTATCAAGAATATTTTCGTCGTCAGGTTTTTCTAATGAAACCTCATCTCCCTCTTTGAGTCCTCTTTTTATTTCAGCATAATTCAAGTCGCTAACCCCTACCTCGATCATTTGTTTTGCGTATTTTCCATCCTTTTGTTTCACATACGCAAAAGTTTCGGTTTTTTGTTTGCTGTCGTTTCTTTCAGTAAAGATTGAAGCTAGCTTTGCAGCGGTCACCCCTTTAGAGTTTGCTACTGGTATTTTAATCGTTGCTGTCATTCCGGTTTTGACGGTTGACGAATCAGTGTTAATCAACCTGATCCTAGTAGAAAAACCTTTAATTCCGCTTTTGATGGTGGCCTGTGGTGCTATTCTTTCTACAACGCCTTCTACGATTAAATCAGCCACAGCTTCAATCTCAATTGAGACTGACTGATTCACTTTCATCCTAGACACATCGGACTGATTTACATGGGATAGTATAATTAAGTTCTTTAGATCTGCGACCTCCATAACCTCAGTACCACCACTTTGCCCTCCTGAGCCTGATACCGCTTGCCCAATCGACACAGGTCTTGAAAGTACTGTGCAATCAAACGGAGCGACAACACTTGTTTTGGATAGTTTTTCTGACGTTAGATCATAATCGTTTTGTGCGCGATCTCTCGAAATTTTTGATAGTTCGAATTTGTTTTTGGCAGATTCGTAGACTTCCTTTGAAACAAGATCATCCTGATAAAGCTGGCTTGCTCTTTCAAATTCTTTTTGAGACTGAGCAAGTTGAAGATTAGCACTGTCTATTTGTTTTTTGCGTGAATCAATTTCAATTCGAATATCCTTATCATCCAGTCTGAAAAGCAAATCCCCTTTTTTAACAAAGTCGGAAATATCAACTGCTAATTCTGCAATTTTACCATTTACCTCAGGTCTTACCGAAACTTTTTCAGCAGGGCTGAGTTCGCCAGCAACAGTTACGGAAAAGTTGATATCCCTTTTTTCCACCTTAGTGGTTGTTTGGCGTTGTTTGAATTTCTCATTATTAGAGTTGTTATTTGCTTTTTCGCTATCTCCAAACTGCAGGTAAGCAAGATAACCTGCTGCTAGAACTAGTAATGTAATTACAACATTTTTCATTCGAAAATTTAGATATTTTTAGTCACAAGTTTGAGTTGTTAGACGTTCAGCTCGGCAACACTCCCAAACTCTAAGATACGCATTCCAGAAGTGGAAGTTTCAAAAAAACCTGAAAATTTAGGTAATTGGCAAGGTGCTTAATTAGATTTCTGCTTGGGCGGCTTTGTTGGTGACCTTGACGCTGACGTCCTCGGCGATGACGAGGGAGTTCTTGGGGACGCTGTGAATGAGGAATACGTTGCCGCCAATGGTGCTGTTTGCCCCAATAACCGTTTTGCCGCCGAGGATGGTTGCTCCAGGGTAAATCGTCACGCCGTCTTCGATTGTGGGGTGGCGTTTACTACCGCGGAGTTCCTCCACGCGCGAGGTCGATTTCGCGCCAAGGGTGACGCCGTGATAAATTTTCACGTTGTTACCGATGACGGTGGTTTCGCCCACCACCGTGCCGGTACCGTGGTCGATGAAAAAGTGGGAGCCGATTTTCGCGCCGGGGTGCAGGTCGATGCCGGTGCGACTGTGCGCCCACTCGCTCATGATGCGCGGTATCAACGTAACATCCTGTTTGTACAACTCGTGTGCCATGCGCTGAACGGCGATGGTCTCAATAAACGGATAGGCCACGACGATTTCCTCGTGGCTGATTGCGGCGGGATCGCCGGCATAGGCCGCCTCGACGTCAGTCTTGAGCCGTTCGCGGATAGCGGGAATGGTGCCGAGAAATTCTTCGGTGATCTTGCGGGCCAATTGTCTAGGGCGTTCAGTTGACCTGTCGCCGGGCGGCTTGTATTCGACGCTCTTGGTAATCTCGTCCTCGAGCCTGCCGCTGACGCTGTCCATCAACATTGCGATCTCGACTTTAAGCTCGGCGGTCTGGATTGGTTTTTCGTCGAAGAACCCGGGAAGCAACAGTCGTAGCAGGTCGGTCGTGATAGCGGCGATGGCAACCTTCGAAGGTAGGTTGCCGCCGTCCAAGTGATTGATCCCACCCACCTTGGCGTAGGAGGCGATCAGGTCGTTGGTCAACTTGGTGATGCTTTCGCTCACGGCGGAAGTATCGTTATTTTGCGGAAAATGGCAAGGAGTCGCCCAGTTTAAGGCACAGTCCATGCAGCCAGCCACTCGCTGCCATTCCATGTAAACTGGGCGCGCCGATGGCTTTGTGGGCCAAGTTGCAGCCAGTCGATCCGGGTAATCTCACACCAGATCACGGCGAAGTTGGCGAATGCGCTGGCCGGGTCGTCGTTTGCCGCTTGGCCAAGCGCCGGGTCGCTGATGGTCGCGCCGGGGGGCAGCGCCGTGGAGTAGTTGAGTTGGTTTGTCTCCGGCACGCTTGGCCAAGCGCGGCGGGTTAACTCATCATTGTGATGGATGGTCGCTCGGCCGGTTGCCCGCACCTGCACTTTTGAGGCCGGATCATAAAACAACCAAGCAACACGAGGATCCTTACGAAAACCGGGGATTTTGGTGGAACGAATGTCTGTCTGCGCAGTGAGGACACGGTCTGTGCGGCAGGCCGATCTCAGCACCATCATGCGGACGCTAGGCCCATTCAATCCCTGCACACCCAAGGCGGGCAGGCGCCAGGGATCGGCCGGGTCTTCAACCGCCTTGGCCAAGCGCTGCCATACGCCACCGAGTAGGGTCTGGAGTTCGTCGTCACTCATTCGCTTGGCCAAGTCAAAAACGAATCGCCCCGGCTCAAAAGTCAAAAGTGGCCAAGCGACTTGGTTTCGCTCCGGCGCTGCCGTACGTTGCTGCGCGTCGATGGCCAAGGCGAGTCGAGAGTTTCTGTATGGATTGAACCCCGCGTTTGAGGTGTTGCGCGCGGGAAAACGCCGCGTGTTCGCCGCCCACTTGAACGAGGGGATGCGCTCCAACTCGCGTGTAAAAAAACTGGTCGGCCTGCTCGAGCGCACAGAGGTGGAGATCGAATGGACAGACAAGGGGCGGTTGATGCAACTCTCTGGCAGTCGGGATCATCAAGGTGTGGTCCTCAAGACGTCGCTCTATCCGTATGTGGATTTCGCCGAGTTGCTGGGCGTGCCGCGGATGCTGCTGCTCGACAATGTCGAGGACCCTCACAACGTAGGGGCCATCCTGCGCAGCGCGGAGGTGTTTGGATTCACCTCGGTTTGCCTGCCGAAAAAGGGTGTGCCGGAGGTGTACCCATCCGTTGTCAAAGTCAGCACCGGGGCAACGGAATTCATGAAAATCTGCCGCAACGACTCTGCCAACGGATACGCGCGCAAGGCTGCCGAGGCTGGATATCGAATTGCGGCACTGGACATGGCTGGCAAGTCAACGCTGCAGGAGGTGGCAGCAGCGAAACATGACAAGCTGCTGCTTGTCATCGGCGGGGAGGATCGCTCGGTGGGACAATTCATTCTGAACATGGCGGAAGACGTGATCGGCATCCAGCAGCAGGGCCGGGTAAATTCACTCAACGCTTCGGTTGCCGCCGGTATCGCAATGTTCGCCCTTGGCCAGTCTAGCTAACTCACTATAATTCGGCCGTGGTTCATACCGGAATTGGTTACGATGTACATCGCCTTGTCGAGGGGCGACCGCTTTGGCTTGGGGGGGTGGAGATTGAGCATTCCAAGGGGCTGGACGGTCACTCGGATGCCGACGTGTTGATGCACGCAATCTGTGACGCCGTGCTCGGGGCGATTGGTGAAGGCGATATAGGCAGTTACTTTCCCCCCAGCGATCCTCAGTGGAAAAACGCCCCCAGCCGGATCTTTCTCGAGAAAGCCACGGAGTTGGTGGGCAACGTTGGCGGGGCAATCGTGAACATTGATGCCACGTTGATCGCCGAGGCACCGAAAATCCTTCCCCATGTGCCGGCGATGAAAATCGCCATCGCGCAGGCACTTTATATTTCGCCGGATCAGATTGGCGTCAAGGCGACGACCAACGAGTTGCTCGGTTTTCTTGGCCGCGAAGAGGGTATGGCCGCCATGGCCGTGGCGGCGGTGAATCTCCCGCAATAACCATGGGAGCGAAGGGCGAGATCAGCTGGAAACGTCGCGGTGAGTATGGCGAGCGGATGGAGTATTACGCCCGGAACGAGCGGGGTGTATGGAAGTTTTTTCAACGCGAACGGCGTTTTGAAAAGTGGGAGACCTACCCCGACCCGGAACTTGAGGATTGGTTGGAATTATTGGATGGGGTGCGCCGCCGGATTCCCCGTCGGAAAATGGAGCCGGCCGACGAACAGCGACTCGTGCGGACGATCAAGGAGAAGTTTCCGGATCAGAAGGATCAGGTTTAGCCGGGGCTAGTACGAGCACAAGTCCTCGGGGCGCACCGAGAGGCATTCGTCCTGATCCTCCCACGCCACCGCCGGGTAATAATCCAGCAACTCCTGCGCGAGTTTGTCGCCGTTCTCGCGCAGATATTTTTCCGCCTTGATCGCGGCGGCTTCGAGTTGTTTTTCATAGTCGTGAGGGAGTCGTTTTCCGTCCTCCTCCCAGTGGGCCACGGCGTGCACTTTTTCGTACTGTTTCGCCCACTGAACTAGTGAGGATTTCATCTCCACCGGGAGATCCTCCGGTTGGACGCAGGCTTCACTACAATGCTTACAGACGAGTCCAATTTCCGCCACATCCCGCGAGAGTACGGGAAACAACGGCGCGCGGCAGCATTCGGCGGCGATGTAATCTGCAGGCACGATGCCCATGCCCTTGAGCCAGATTTGCCGTTCGTGCGCGGCTTTGGCGGCTAACTCGTAGGTCAACACCAGAGGGTGGGAGAGTCGCCAGGCTCGTTTGGCAAATTGGCCAAGCGTCTGGGCCATCCACCGGGCAAGTGTCAGGTCGTCCATTGCCATAAACACTTCGGTGTACTCCTTCCAGAGGTGATCGATTCTGGGATCGTCGCGAGTCATCGGTGCCACATTGTACGGCTCCGCTTGGCCAAGCGGAAGGCAAACCGGCATGGCTTGGCCAAGCGCAGCGTTCCCGGTAGGCTTGCGGCAGTGTCCGAGTCGCCGCCAGTTCCCATCGATCAACCTGTCGCCACGCTGGGTGGTGTGGGCAGCGAACGGGTGTCGCGCTTGGCCAAGTTGGGCATCCACACGATAGGCGATCTGCTTTGGCATGGGCCCAAGCGTTACGAGGACCGGAACAAGCCGCACGAAATCAAAACATTGGCCAAGGGCGATGTCGCCACCGTGGCCGCCCCGGTTGTTGTGTCCGGAGTCAAACGGATGCGGGGCGGCCGCAGTTTGTTTGAATTCATCATCGACGATGGCACCGCGCGACTGCACTGCCGCTGGTGGAACATGCCGTACATGAACCGCTATTACAAAACCGGAGACACAGTCCATGTGCACGGCAAGCTCACCTCCGAGAGGCCACGCTCGATGGATCACCCCGAGGCCGAGGTGGCGGAGGAGGGGGAGGAGTTTATTCATCTCAAGCGCGTTGTGCCGGTGTACCGTCTGACCGAGGGCATCAAGCAACGGTGGCTGCGGGGTGTCATGTGGCGCGCCGTGGAATCGTACGCAGAACAGGTGGCCGACAAGCACGGCGAGTGGCTGAAGGACGATGACGGCTACTGGCTCCCGCTCCCGGAGGCGTTTAGGGCGGTGCATTTTCCAGAAGATCTTGAGCAGACGGAGTTGGCGAGGGAACGCCTTGCGTTGGAGGAGTTCATCCGATTCCAATGCCGAATTCAGGAGAAACGAAAACGGTTTCGATCGACGATCAAGGCGTTGGACTGTGCGGGTGATGATCGGCTGGTGACGCCGTTTCTTGCCGGGTTGGGCTTTACGCTGACCGGGGCACAGCAGCGGGCATGGGAGGATGTCTCGCGAGACATGGCCGGGGCCTTCCCGATGCGGCGCTTGCTGCAGGGCGATGTGGGTTCTGGGAAAACAGCGGTGGCTGCCTGCGCTGCGGTGCGGGCGATTGAGAGCGGTTTCAGTGTGGTGGTGCTCGCGCCGACCGAGATTCTCGCGGAGCAGCATTACCGTGTTTTTGGCAACTGGTTTGGGCCGCTCGGTATCACGGTGCACCTGCACACCGGCAGCAAAAAAACGATGGGCGAAATCGACCCCGACCAGCGCGAACTCGGCATGAATGACGAGGTGCTGCCGCCGGTGGTTGTCGGGACGCATGCTTTGGTGGAAGAAGGGTTTGCAATTGAAAACATCGGTCTCGCGATCATCGACGAGCAGCATAAATTCGGCGTGGAACAGCGAAAGAAACTCGTGAAAAAAGGACGCTATCCGCACGTGCTGGTGATGACTGCCACGCCGATCCCGAGAACACTGGGGCTGACCGTTTACGGGGATCTCGATTGCTCCGTGATCGACGAATTGCCCCCCGGTCGGGGACGCGTGAGGACGTTCATTCGCACCCCTGAAAGCCTGCCCAAGGTATGGGGATTTATCCGCGAAAAAATCGTGGAGGGACGTCAGGCATACATTGTTTACCCGCGTGTGGATGATCAGGGCAGCGGGAATCTCAAGGCGGTCAATCGAGAGTTTGAATCCGTCCGGGAGCAACTCGCCCCACATGCGGTGGGTCTGATGCATGGCCGATTAAAATCCGACCAAAAGGAGGCTGTGATCGACGGTTTTTTGTCGGGCGAAATCAAGGCGTTACTCTCCACCAGCGTGATCGAGGTGGGGGTGGACATTCCCAACGCCACGGTCATGTTGATCGAGAACGCCGACCGGTTCGGTCTGGCTCAGTTACACCAACTCCGCGGGCGCATCGGCCGAGGTTCGCACGAGTCGTACTGTATTCTTGTAGCCGACGATGCCACCGACGAGGGGCAACATCGGTTGACCGTGATGGAAAAGAGCAGTGATGGTTTTGAATTGGCCGAGGAGGATTTGCGCCAGCGCGGCCCCGGAGAACTGCTGGGTCAAGCGCAGAGCGGCCTGCCGGATTTCAAGTTTGGCAATCTAATCGAGGACTGGCGATTGATTCAAAAAGCCCGCGAACTCGTCGCAAGGAACGGTTGATTCATGGGGCAAACAGACGCAGAAAATTTTCCTCCACCTGCGCGGCGAATGACTCGGGCGCCTGGCCAAGCGACTCGGCTGCGGCTTCGTACACGGCAGCGATGTTGGCCGGGTGATTCAGCCCTTGGCCAAGCGGATGAGTGACGCGTTCCCCCGGCAGCGACTGATCCGGAGCATCGGTCTCGATCAGCAGCCGCTCAGCAGGAACCTGCCGGAAGATTTCACACTGCCGCTTTTTCCGTTCATGGGCAAAATAGCCAGGGAACCCAAAGTAGCCACCGCGCTTGGCCAACGGCTGGATCATCTCCGCTGGTCCGCCGTAACTGTGAAGGAGGAAGCCGCGATCGGGTGTCTTGTTTTCACTGAGCAACTCGAGTAACCGTCCCCATGTTTTGAGGCAGTGAATGCTCGTTGGGAGATTGCGTTCGGCGGCGAGTTGCAACTGGGCAAGAAACACCTCTTCCTGTTCATCGTAGGGGAGGCCCGGCTTCCAGCGATCGAGGCCGATCTCACCGACCGCCGTTGGCCAAGCGCCGAGATAATGCCGGAGGCGTTGCTGCCAATCCGGTGAACGGTCGGGCACAAACCAAGGGTGCAGCCCAAAACTGGGAACGATCTGCGGATGGTTTTGTGCCAGATTCGCCACGTTATCCCAGTCGGACTCGTTGGTTCCATTGACAACCATTTTTTCGAGCCCAACTTTTTTGCAGTCTGCCAGCAACGCAGCGGCGTCGCTTGGCAGTCGTTGATCGTGTAGATGATTGTGGGCGTCGAACAACCGCATCGTTTGGACGCCTAATCGTCGATACGCAGGCGGAAGAATTGCACCCGTGCCGGCTGGAAATCGAGGGTCAGGTTGATGGTTCCGTTGTGGCTATCGATGCGCCGGGCCATGACCCAGCTCTGAAGGTCTGTGCTCTTCTCAAGGTCGGCGGTTTTCCCGAGCGGGAGTTTTGTCTTGATGATGATGCTGTCGACTGAGGGCACGGCGTTTAGTTTCACGGCGGGGCGCTTGATGGTTTGCCGATATTTGCCGTCTGGCAGTCGCGTTGGCAGTTTGTACTTCGGGTTGGTGAGAATCTCGACGACCGCCTTGTCCTTGGCACGTAGTTTTTCCGGCGTGTTGAGTTTCCATTCGTGGTGGATGTCCCGGCCTCGGTTACGGAAATCCTGACCATCGAGCAGACTGGTAAGCGCCCAGTAAATGTACTCGGTCACCTGGCAACCGTAGTCGCAGGTGCGGTCGTCGTACGAGTACCACGCTCCAGACGGGTAGCGGCGCGGAACGGTTCGGAAGTACCCACCGCGGGCAACATCCATTGCGTCGGCAAGTTCGGAGCCTCGCCGCTCACCGAACACATCGGGGTATACCTCGGCGTACCCGATGGAGGTGATGATGTGCAGAATCTCTTCGATTGAGGCATCAAACGCTGAGGAATCCGGGTTGTGGGGGCCGGCCTTGGGCAGGGTCTCGGTGGCGAACAATCCTTGCAGCGCGTAGTCCTCGACCCGTTCGTCCAGACGGTTATGGAGCCGTTCCAATTCCCGTTCATCGTAACCCATGACGACCGCCGCGCGTTGGTTCCATAACTCGTCGTTC
>CAJXAU010000039.1 GCA_913050205.1 uncultured Verrucomicrobiota bacterium | reverse complement strand
CGAAACACCATGTCGATTTTTCCGCCTTTCTCGTTGCCTTCAAATCCATCGTACGCATCCGACTCCGCCGTCCAGTTTCCGATAAATGGCTGCACCCCCTTCAAGGCTTCCTGCGCCGGTTGTGGTTTCGGTGCTTCGGCAATGGCCGTGTCAACGAAAACAAGACTGAGCATCGTCAGAATGATAACAGCAATGTTTTTTGTTTTCATTTTCAGTGTAGAACAGACGAGAAACTACCGCCGTATCCGCACCTCGGCAAGATGGCAGACGTTAACCGCGATCCTCCTTTGCACCCCATGCTTTTGGTTCAGTGCCTTGCCTGAGTCGCTGGAGATTGGAGCGGTGTTTCCAAACAGCCATCAAACCAAGAAAAAGACAGACCCAAAAAAGTGGCCCGAAGCGGCTCATGTCTTCACTTGGCCAGACGGCGGCAGCTATCGGCAAGGCCACAGCAGCAGCGATGGATGCCAGCGAGACATAGCGCGTAACAACGAAAGTCAAAATCCACGAACCAAGACAGACGGCAAACGGGATTGGGGCAAGGCCACCCACCACACCGGCCGTGGTGGCAATGCCCTTGCCGCCCTTGAAGCCAAGCCAACAGGTGTAATTGTGCCCGAGAATGGCGGATAAACCGATGACGAGTGAGAGCGTTTTTGTCGCCGGTGCGCTCCCCTCTGGGAATAGACCGATCAACAAGCCGGGAAAAAACTGGCACGCCAGCAGGCCTTTCAAGGCGTCGAAAATGAGGACGGCGATACCGATGCCGGTACCGAGATTGCGTAGGGCGTTGGTGGCGCCGATGTTGCCACTGCCAACTTTGCGCAGGTCAATGCCCTTCATTCGGCCGGCGATAAATCCGGCCGGCACCGAGCCGGGCAAGTAACCCGCAACACCGACTAACAGCCAGGCAAGCACCTCCATGCACCAAGTCTAGTGGGCGGGGTTTGGCGCGACCAGCCCGATGTGCCTCGGCACGCGCGGATTGCCTTCGGGCAGGCTTGGCCGTTAGGTTGGTGCGGCTTTTCGGATGGCGACACCGATGATCGACGTGCAACACCTGACCAAGCGCTATGGACAACACATGGCGCTGGATGGTGTGTCGTTCTCGGTCAACGCCGGCGAGGTGGTCGGTTTTCTCGGGCCAAACGGCGCCGGCAAAAGCACCACGATGCGCATCCTCACCACTTTCATGGCGGCGACCTCGGGGACGGCGCGCGTGGGAGGCGACTGCGTGTTTGAGCAGCCGGACCGGGTGCGTGAACGCATCGGCTACATGCCGGAGAACAATCCGCTGCCGCTTGATCTGCGTGTGGCGGACTACCTCGGTTTTCGCGCAGAGCTCAAGCGCTTGGCCAAGCGCGAGACCGTCGGCCGAGTCAGCGAGGTGATGGAGCAGTGCGGCATCGCGGACGTGGCCAAGCGCTTCATCGGCCAGCTCTCGCGAGGCTACCGGCAGCGGGTCGGTATGGCCGATGCGCTGTTGGCCAAGCCGGAGTTGATCGTGCTCGACGAGCCGACGTCCGGCCTCGACCCCAATCAGGTTCGCTCCGTACGCCGGTTGATCCGCGAACTGGCAGGCGAGCACACGGTGCTGATCTCTTCGCACATCCTGTCCGAAATCGAAATGACCTGCGACCGCGTCATCATCCTGCACGAGGGACGGCTGCTGGCCAGCGGGGCGTTGAATGATTTAATGGCCAAGGCCAATGCAACGGTAACGGCCGAGGTGCAGGCACCGTTGCCGGAGGTTCAACAGTGGGCCGCTGAGTTGGCGCTTGGCCAAGCGGAGATCGCCGGCCAACCGGACGGTTACGTGCGATGCCAGTTTGCCGGGGCCATCGACGGAAGCGCCCGCGAACGCATCTTCGCCGCAGCCAATGAACGCGGCTGGACGTTGCGCGAGCTGTCACGCAAGGCACCGTCGCTGGAGGATTTATTCGTCAGCCTCACGCAGGAGAAGGAGGAACCGCAATGAACGTCTTTCGTGCGTTGGTACGCCGGGAGTTGTCGGCGTTTTTTCAGGGGCCGACCGGGTTCATCATCATCGCGGCGGTGATGTTCCTCATCGGGCTTGGCTTCCTCGTGGTGCTTTCCGGACTGAACGGCGAGGCGACGCCGATGCCGGTAACACAGGTATTTTACGGTACCTATTTTTTCTGGGTGATCCTGCTGCTGATCGCGCCGGTGATCACCATGCGCAGCTTCGCAATGGAGCGCGCCAGCGGCACATACGAAAGCCTGATGACTGCGCCGGTCGGCGATTGGCAGGTGGTGCTTTCGAAGTTCGCCGGAGCATTGATTTTTTACATGATCCTCTGGGTGCCATTGCTGATCTGCTCGGTTGTCGTCCGTTTTTATGTGGGTGAATCGGCGGTGCTCGGGCTGGGCACGATGTTCACCTCGGCGTTGGGCATCCTGATGGTTGGCTGCCTGTACATGTCGATCGGCTGCTTTGCTTCGGCGTTGACGCGAAATCAGGCAGTCGCGGCGGTGAGCGGGTTCGCGCTGGGGGCGGCGCTGTTTTTCACCGGCTTCTTTTCGTACTTCGCCGGCGACCGAACGGACTGGCTCTCGCAACTGGCACGGCACATCTCGCTGGCCAACCACATGGAATCGTTCACCCGCGGCGTGATCGATCTCGGAGCGATCGTTTTTTTTCTGAGCCTGACCGGGCTGTTTTTGTATCTCACCCACAAAGTCGTCGAGAGTCGGCGCTGGAAATAACCGATGGAAGAGCAGTCTAAATTTGCCAGTTTTTCGCCCACGATACGGCGGGTGATTTCTCGGCGGGTTTTGCTCGCGGCGTTGATGGCCATCGTGTGCGTGCTGTTGGTGAATATGCTGGCTCTGCGTAATCCCGCTAAATTCGCGCTCGCCCAGTCGGCCGACCACAGCCTGTCGCCGCTCACGAAAAAAGTCCTCGGCTCGCTGACAAACGACGTGCGCGTGGTGGCGCTGTTCGACACGCAGTCAGATTTGTTTGAACCGGTCAGAAACCTACTGGTTGAGTACGAGCGCGTGTCGCCACGCGTGAAACTGGAATTGGTCGATCTCGCACGCGACCCCGCACGCGCAGAGGCGGTACAACAGGAATTGCGCTCACCGGCCAACGCGCCGGGCAACCGCGTTTTGTTCGCCGTGAACGAGCGGGTCAAAGCGGTCAACGACAGCGAGTTGTCGATCCTCGACTTTTCCGAGTTCATGGAAAAACGCGAGGCCCGGCGGACGCATTTCGTCGGCGAACAATTGTTCACCTCGGCCATTGTCGCGGTGACCGAAGGGACGCAAACCAAGGTCGGTTTCGTCACCGGCCACGGCGAACACCGTGCCAGCGATCAGGGCGGCCAGTGGGGTTACTCAAAGTTCGCACTCATGCTGCAACAGAAGGGATTTCTGCTGCAGGAGGTTTCGCTGGCTGGCACGAACGCAATCCCGGCCGACTGCCGACTTTTGATCTCCGCCGGACCACGCACACCGTACGGCCCGGCCGAACTGGGCAAGCTGCGCGAGTATCTCGGCAGCGGTGGCAGCCTGTTCGCGTTGTTCAACTTTTACTCGCTTCAGCGCCCAAGCGGGCTGGAGTCGTTCCTTGCCGATTACGATTTCGAAGTCGGCATCAATCAGGTATCCGACTCGAAAAACGAGCAGTCCGGCGAGAGCGGCCTATTGCTGGTTGAGGATCTCGGCAGCCATCCGATCACCAAGCCGATACTTGGTAGCCGCCTGCAAATGGTGCTGCCTCGGTCGGTCGGTTTTCCCGAACCGGAGGAGGAAAACGACGACCCACCGCCGGTATCGGTGCTCGCGCATTCGTCCGAATCCGGCCAAGCGGTGGTACAGACGCAGGACAACCAAGGCGCGGTCGAGAAGCAGGGCAAGATCCCGCTCGCGGCCGCCAAGGTGCACGCGAACGAAGGCCAACCGCCGGCGCGGATCGTCGTCGCGGGTGATTCGTTGTTCCTCGGTAACAGCGCGTTCGAGGCCGGGGCCAACCGGGATTTTGCCAACCTCGCCGTCAATTGGCTGCTCGAGCGGACGCACCTGCTGGAGATTGAACCACGCGCAGTGACCGAGTATCGCATCAGCCTTTCCCGCTCGGAGATGACCTCGATCACTTGGGTGCTACTGCTCGTGCTCCCGGGCGGTACGCTTGGCCTTGGCCTGTTGTGGTGGCGCCGACAGATGAAACGATCATGAACCCGAAGGAACTCAAATGGCTGAGTGTGTTGGCGGCGTTGCTGGCCGTGGCCGTTGTGGTCGATGGGCTGATGACACCCACCGGCCAAGCGCTTGGCCAAGCGGAGAGACTGTTCCCCGGATTAACTGCGGACTCGATCGAATCGTTCACCGTCACCCGTGGTGCGACCAACATCGTGGCTCAAAATACCAACGGCCAGTGGCGTGTGGCCGATCCCGATTATCCTGCCCACCCCGAGCGAGTGCAGCACTTGGCCAAGCTGCTCTCCGAGTTAACCGTCAGCCAGCGCATCGCCGAGGCGGACTGGACTGAGACCGGAAACGAGACCACGTTCGGTCTCAACGAAGAAAACCGGGCAACGGTTCGCTGGAAGAGCGGCGGGAAGGAGCAGTCCCTTGAGGTCGGTGCCCCGGCGCTGTTTGGGAGGCAGACCTATGTGCGGCTGCCCGGCACACGCGAGGCGATCCTCGTCGACAGCGACCTCGCCAACTGGGTGCCGCGCGATGCCAACGACTGGCGCGACCTGCGGCTCGTCGCGGAGAATCTCGACTTCGACTCGCTGCGTTTCTGGGGCCAAAGCCGCACCGTTCAACTGGATCGGGACAACGATGGTATTTGGCGAATGAAGGAGCCGATCGACACCGGGGCAGATCAGTCCGTCATCCTGCAATTGATCAAACGTATGCAACTTGCGCGGATCGTGCAGATCGCCCCGGATACCACGGCAACTGCATCCGAACCGGACGCCACCGTGCGCCTGGCCAAGGGCGGCGAAACGTTGATCGAACTGGCCTTCCGCAAACCAAAAGATGAAAAGGACCCCACCATCCGGGTGACGCACTCTGCCCGCGGAAACGTGGCGATTCAGGACGACGGGCTATTGACTCTGCTGCGGCTGCCGCACGACCAATTCCGCAATCACACCATTTTTCGGAGACCGCTTGACGAGGTCACCGCGATCACCGTGGATACGGTGAAAAAGTTCATCGTGACCCGGCAGACTGATGACTCATGGCAGGTCACCGGCAATCGAACCTTCCCGGCCGACACATTGTTGGTGAATAACATGCTGGGCGCCATCCGGAGCGGACAGGTGATCGATTTCGTAAAGGACAACGCCTCCGCCGCCGACTTTAAAAAAGAGGGATTAGACACCCCGTGGATGAACCTGAAAATTGGTGGCACCTCCGCCACCACTGGGGCGTGGAATGAATCCATAGCGTTTGGCACGTTCGACACCAGCCGGGTGCTCGCCCGCCTGAACGCCGAGCCGACCATCGTCGCCCTGCCCCGTGCACAGGCCATCCTTTTGCCAAAGGAAGATTTCAAGTTACGCGACCGGCGGCTCTGGTCGTTTGCGACCAATCAGGTTGCCGCCGTCACCATCACACTGAAAAACAAACCGACGCGACTCCTGCGCCTACCCAACGCCACCTGGCGTGATGCGCAAAACAAGGCACTCGACCAGATCCAGTCGGCCATGCTCGAAGAGTCCATCTACCGGATGGGCGTCATGACGGCTGTCGAGTGGATCGGCGAGGGTGATGCAGCCGTCAAAGCCGCAGGGATCAAGCCCGGCAACGACCAGATCGTCGCCGAAGTGGACACCGCGGACGGCTCACAGAAATTCACCCTAGCGTTCGGCAACAAGGATCCGCTTGGCCGTACCCGCGTAATGACCCCACACTACGGCCTCCCCACCCTGTTCACTGCCCCCGGCGAGTTTAGCAACATCTACAACGCCACCCTGCAGACACTTGGCCTGACGAGGCCATAGCGCTTGGCCAAGCGGAAACACGTTGACAGCCAATCGGCGTTTGGTACGCTGCGCCGCCGTGAGTTTTCAGGCCGCACAGTTTTTTGGATATTTTAGCCGCTGGTATCGGTTTACCAGCCGGTACTGCCTGCGCGCCTTGGAAATCTGAGAAACACACCAGAAAGAATTTACCAAGCCGCAGGCAGACAAAGCCTGCGGTTTTTTTATTTTACAGGAACAACAAAAGTTTAAACCAAAATGATAGTCGTACTTAAAAACAGTGTCTCCCCCGAGGAGGAACAGGCCGTGGTCGAGGAAATCAAAAAACTCGGCTACAAACCCCACGTCATGCACGGCGTGGCACGAACAGTGATCGGCGCCATTGGCGATGAGCATTCTCACTGCGACCTCGATGTTCTCAACGCCTGGCCGCAGGTCGAGTCCGTCACACCGATCCAGCAACGCCACAAACTCGTCAGTCGCGAGGCACACCCGGAGGACTCCACCGTCAACGCCGGCGGCGTCATCGTGGGCGGCAAAAAAATTCAGGTGATGGCCGGCCCCTGCTCCGTGGAGAGCGAAGAGCAGCTCATGAAAACCGCGCACGCGGTCAAGGCAGCCGGCGCGACCATGCTCCGGGGCGGTGCGTACAAGCCGCGCACTTCACCCTACGAATTTCAGGGCATGGGCGAAGACGGCCTCAAACTGTTGGCCAAGGCCCGGGAGGAAACCGGCCTGCCGATCGTCACTGAATTGCTCTCACAGGATCACGCCGGACTGGTGGCCGAGTACGCCGACATGCTGCAGATCGGCACCCGCAATGCGCAAAACTTTCAACTACTCATCGCAGCCGCCAAAACCGGCAAGCCGGTACTGCTCAAGCGCGGCATGTCGATGCGTATTATGGAATGGTTGCTGGCCGGTGAGTATGTTTTGGCCAACCAAAACCCAAACCTGCTTTTCTGCGAGCGCGGCGTCCGGACGTTTGAGGATTACACCCGCAACACCCTCGACCTATCGGCGGTGGCGGTGGTGAAAAACGAGTCGCACTGCCCGGTGGTCGTCGATCCCAGCCAAGGCTGCGGCAAGGCGGCTCTCGTCCGCGCAATGTGCAAGGGCGCCGTGGCCATGGGTGCAGACGCACTGCTCATTGAAGTTCACCCCGACCCTGCTCATGCGATCAGTGATGCTGCCCAGCAAATCGATCTCGAGGGATTTGGAGAACTGATGAAGGAACTCAAGCCAATCGCGGAATCGGTTGGTCGCGAGCTGTAATTCCGCCCGCTTGGCCAAGCGCTTGGCCAAGCGAATATAAATCCTATTTCACGCTGGCGATCCGTTCGCGCAGGCGACGGTACAGCCTTGTTTTAACCCCAGTGTATCTGGGGTCGTCGGCAAGGTTTGCGAATTGGCCGGGGTCGTTCTTCATGTCGTAGAGCATGAACGCCTCCCGATTGTTGCGCTTGGCCGGGTACCACATGAAGGCCCAGCGTTCTGTGCGCAGACCGCGGCCGCGGCTGGTGAAGATCAATGCATCTTTCCGAGCAAGTTTGGCCTTGGGATTCTCCAGCAACGGCACGAGGCTTTGGCCCTGCGTCCCGGGCTCGGGCGGGAGACCGGCCAGCTCGACTAGCGTGGGATAGAGGTCAACCAGTTCCACCACACGATCGCAACGCGTACCCTTCGAACTGCCGGGGGCGGAGATGATGAGCGGCGTGCGGATGGCCTCCTCCCAAAGCCGAGACTTTTTCCACATGCGATGCTCTCCAAGCAGGTAGCCGTGGTCTGAGACGAACACGACGATGGTGTTGTCGCGCAGCTTGAGTCGATCCAGTTCAGCCATCAGTCGGCCAAATTGTTCATCCATGAAACTCACCGCCCCGTAGTAACCCCGGCGCAGTTGGCGCACGGCATCGTCTGCAAGCATCATGTCCTTGGCGACGGCCTGCGCCGGCATGTCGGCCTGATCGTCCGAGGGAAACTTGGGCAGCGCGGTGGTCTTGGGATCGTACGGCCGCAGGCTGCTTTCGGTGGAAATGAATGGGAAGTGCGGCCGTACAAAACCAACGGCAAGGAAGAATGGCTGCTTTTGCCCGGCCCGTTGACGAAGCAGCCCGATGGCCTTGTCGGCGGCCAAGGTGTCGGGCAGAAGTGAGGCGTCCCTGTCGGCCACCTCCACCACGGCAAAGTCGCCGCGAACGGATCGTGGCATACTGTAGCGATTGTCGCCCGGTTCCGCTCCTTGCCATTGCTCTCGCAGCTTGGGGTATCCAGCCACAACCTCCGGTTCAGTGAAGTTGGCCACTTTGCCGGGGGTCAGCGTCTCCATCGCACGAATGTTGTGAGCCTCGGCCCATGACGGCGCGTGGTCACGGCCGGGGGTTCCCTGCACGATATCGATCGGGATACCCATGTGAAAAATTTTGCTGACGCGCGCGTTCCAGTAACCGTGTGTGCCGAAATACCGGGGTAACGTCATGCGATGCGGGCTCAGGTGTCCACCGTTGCCGGTGACGCCGTTCGCGATCGGATATTGCCCGGACATGATCGACGCACGGGACGGTCCGCATAGTGGAAACTGACAGAACGCCCGCGTGAAGCTGACCCCGGTCCTGGCAAACTTATCGAGGTGCGGTGTTTTACACTCTGGATGCCCCAACCCACTGAGCGCGGTGTTCAGGTCATCGGAAATCACAAAGAGAACGTTGGGCTTGGCAGCAAAGGCGACAGAAGCAAAAGCGAACAGAAGAAGGGAATGAACCAATTTCATGGTGAGTAACCGATGCATTGGAACCGTTGGCTACTGCTTGTGTTGGTTGGTCTTGCTCCAGGCCTCCCAGAGGTTGGCGAGTTCCCGGGCTTTCTCGGGCATTTGCTTGGCGAGGTTTTTGGTTTCGGTGGGGTCAGCCTTGAGGTCGTAGAGTTCCCATGCCTTGCCGGAGCGGACAAGTTTCAAGTCGCCTTGGCGGACGGCGTTGGCCCGGCTGAAGTGCCAGTAGATTTCCTTGTGAGGTTCGCGCTGCTCGCCCTTGAAGATGGGCAGGAGGGATTTGCCGACGGGTGGCAGAGTCTTGTGGCCGTTGATTTGCTTGGGGTACTTCGCTCCGGTGATGTCCCGGAAGGTGGCGGAGACGTCGATGATGTGGCCAACCTGATCGGTCATGCCCGGCTTGATGACGCCCGGCCAGTGGGCGATGAACGGGGTGCGGATGCCACCTTCGTAGTCGGTGGACTTGAACTTGCGGTAGGGTGTGTTGCTGGCGTTGGCCC
>CAJXAU010000038.1 GCA_913050205.1 uncultured Verrucomicrobiota bacterium | reverse complement strand
AGGGAGACGCTTACCCCGAGATTGTTGGGATTTGAAAACAACCCGAAATTTCTCACTGTATGTGATGACGATGAAGAGGTGAAGGTGATCAAATACAGTGCAAGTATGGGGGATGTTTTCGACCGGATCCAACTCGTGCTTCCTGTGAGAATGAGTGATCCGTTGATTCAACAATTAACTGCGGATACCGACGTGAAAAAGAAAGATGCCGCCAACGAGCAAAACCTGACGCCTTCGTGGAACAAGGCTTATAATGGAGTGAAGGTTCCTGTACGGGCAGTCTGGGATGATGTGCAGATGCTAAGTCGGGATCTATTAAATTTTAAGGTGGGCGATTTTTTGCCCTTGGATTCCGATGCTTTTGACCGGGTGGAAATCCGTCTGGCAGATCGTCCGAAATTCGTGGGGCGTTTGGGAAGTGCAGGTAAAAAGTCCGCTGTGGAAATTAAAAAATATATTGGGAAATAATCAGATTGCAATCTATGCCGACGACTACTGATAATCAAAACACGATGGAATTTCTATTGGACGTCCCGGTTAAATTGACCGTGGAACTGGGCAATTGCGAGATGATGATGAAGGATCTGCTGCAGGTCGGGATTGGTAGCGTTGTGCAGTTGGACAAGTCGTCCAGTGACCCCATTGATATCTTTGTGAATCAAAAGCTGGTGGCCCGAGGAGAGATCGTCGTGGTGGAAGACAATCTCGGAATTAAGATTACCGAGGTGTCCACCGGTGGCGGGCAGGAGGAAGGCGAAGCCGTGCCCGAGGCTGCTGAATCTGCATGATTTTTTTACGACAATTACCCGTGGTCCTGGTAATTGTCTTTATTCTTTCGCCCGACGCGGCAGGAATGGAGGCTCAGTCGGGAACTAATTCCGCTTGGCCAACCGCTCTAACAAATGTTCTTGCGGCGACTTCGGGCCCCGGCTTGGAGGCATGGATCCAATTGTTGGGCATGCTACTTTTGTTGCTGGGTATTTTCGCTGGTGCAGCTTGGGCGATCAAGAAGTGGCGTCTTTTACCGCAGCTAAGGGAGGGCGGGCAGAACCTGAAAGTCGTTGAGTCTCGCTCGCTTGGCCAACGCAACTCGATCATGGTCGTCCAGTATGAGGGGCGAAAATTTCTCGTTGGCTCGGGGAGTAACGGCATTCAGTTAATCGGAGATGTGTCCGGCCAACCGTCTTCGCATGACCAGAAATTAGACTCTCGCAAATCAGTTGAAGAAGAAACCGGTTCGATAGAGAGAGAGGGTGGGCTTTCATCACCTTCACACCATATCCAGAAGGAGGAAAGATGATGTCCCGCTTGGCCAAGCGCATGCCCAGATTACTCGCGTTGATCGCCATCCTTGGCTTGATGGTGGCAGGTGAGGTGGGGGCGCAGGCCCAGCAGTCTTCAACGAATAGTTTCGGATTTAACCTGCAATTACCGGATGACCCAGAGGAGTTCGATCTAAGTATCCGAATAGTCATTTTCTTCACACTACTCGCGGTCGCTCCATCGCTTATGATTATGATGACCTGCTTCACGCGAATAGTGATCGTCATGTCGTTTTTACGCACCGCTCTAGCGTTGCAGCAGGCTCCCAGCAACCAACTGCTCATCGCATTTTCTTTGTTTTTGACATTCTTCATCATGGGGCCGGTCTTTGAGGATATTAACGAAACGGCATTGAAGCCTTATTCTGAGGGGCAGATCACGAGCCAGCAGGCGATCGATGTTGGCGCAGACCGGATGAGGGAGTTCATGTTGAAACAAACACGACCGAAGGACGTGGAGTTCTTCCTTGGTTTATCACGGATTGGCCCGACAACGTTGGACGACGTGCCGCTTCGGGTTGTGATTCCGAGTTTCGTATTGAGTGAATTGACGACGGCATTTCAAATGGGGTTCTTTTTGTTTCTGCCGTTCATCCTGATCGATTTTGTTGTGGCGATCGTGCTGATGAGTCTGGGATTGATGTTCCTGCCTCCGACCATGATCTCCATGCCGATGAAGTTGCTGTTGTTTGTCCTCGCCGACGGCTGGACACTGTTGGTGAAATCTCTCGTGGATAGTTTTAATTATTAGCTAGGCCCTATGTCTATTGATCAATCTGTCGATGTCGTGAAAGGTCTGATGATGCTTTGCCTGAAGGTATCGGTACCTTTTCTGTTAAGCGCCATGATAATCGGGTTGCTTGTTAGCTTCTTTCAAGCAATTACATCGCTTCAGGAGCAGACCCTAACCTTCGTTCCGAAGGCCTTGGTGGTGGTAGTAGTGGTGTTCATTCTCTTCCCATGGTTAATCAACACGATGATGGATTATACAGCGGAGACTTTTAATCGAATGTCTCAGGTGGGGCCATGATGTATTTGGCCAAGCGCTTGGCTTGTTGTGGATTATTTTCTGTTAGTTTTCATGATGTTTCTCCGCTTCGGCGGTTTGCTTTTGATTTACCCGCTGTTCGTCATGGCACGCATTCCGATCAAGGTGCGAATAGCCATTGCCTTGATGGTCGGAGCCGTGTTGGCTGGTAACTTGACCGTCGCTCCGGATTGGCGGTCAATGGGTATGGGGGATATGCTGGGGATCGTTTTTTTTGAGATGTGCGCCGGTGTGTTGATGGGGCTGGTATGTCGGATGATCTATTACGCCTTGGAGATTGCAGGATTGCGAATCTCCACTGATTCAGGATTGTTCGTGACGTTGAATTTTGCCGGAATTGAAGGTGTGCCGCAACAGGCACCGAGTATCATTCTATTCCTCTTGGCCAGCATCATGATGGTCGGGATGGATTTGCACTACTACATCATCGAAGCGGTGCAAGCGAGTTATCAACTGTTGCCAATTGGTGGTGGGCAGTTCCACGGTGGGCTGATCAATCAACTGGGAACGATGATCGGAAAAGTATTCACGTTGGGGATTCTTATTTCAGCCCCGGTTATGGCAGTTGGCTTTCTTGTGAATTTCATCATGGGGTTGATGGGGCGTGCTGTGGCACGAATTAATGTCTTCGCAGAAAGTTTTTCCATCAGGCTTTTATGCGGAATTGGAGTATTCGGCGCGACAATTGCTGTTATGGCCGAGTATATCGCGAATTTTATTCGCACGATACCAAACAGTTTGGTGATTACAGCTCGAATTTTCGCTGGAAGTTAAGTTTTTAGGCGTTTTTTGAGTTACTCCTGAGTGCGCGCGTTCGTCCATTCGGGGTCCAAACGGGTGCAATTTAACCATGCCCCAAGATAGCGATACTGGCGAAAAGACCGAGGAACCAACAGGAAAGAAACTTTCCGAGGCGGTTTCGCGGGGGAATATTGCCAAGAGTGCTGATATTAATACGGCAGCGCTCTTGGCTGTGGCATTGTTGTTATTATCGCTGATGGGGGGGAAGGTTTGGGAAGGATTACTTGGATATCTTGTTCATATTTATGCGGATCTTGGTTCGCTAAAAATGACGACGACTTCTATTCAGCGGTATCTTGGTGAGTTTCTAGAATTATTGGGAGATCTTGTGCTGCCGTTTTTGCTTGGTGTGATGTTCGTAGGCCTTTTAGCGGCTGGGACTCAGGTCAAATTTCAATTTTCCCCTCAAGCCGTCGAGTGGAACCTGAATAAATTTAATCCAATCAACGGGCTTAAGCGGATTTTCAGTTGGAAATCGTGGGGTGAATTCCTGATCAACATGACGAAGTTGATGGTAGTTGTTGGGTTGCTAATGAACGTCGTTTGGAATGTAATCGATCATCCCGTTTTTCACCATCCATCCTATCTTGGGCAGGTTCTCAATTTTATGACCGAGGCGGCGCTTATGTTGCTCAAGAAAGTGCTCATAGCAATGATCGTTATTGGTGCGTTGGACTACGCCTATCAGTGGTGGCGTACACGCGACGGGCTGAAGATGAGCATAAAGGATGTCAAGGATGAGCAGAAGAGTCAGGATGGTGATCCTCACTCAAAGGGAGAGCAACGCAAGCGGCGCATGGGAATGATGCAAAACATTATGTGGAATGAGGTTCCCGAGGCGGATGTCGTGATTACAAACCCAACGCACTTGGCTGTGGCCCTGAAATATAACCGGGAGACAATGAAGGCCCCAAAGATTCTTGCCAAGGGTGCCCGCCATAACGCACTTCTGATTCGTAAAATAGCCGAGAAAAACGGCGTGCCATTGGTTGAGAACAAACCGTTGGCTCAAATGTTATTCAAATTCGGTCGACCTGGCAGGGAGATTCCATTCCAGTTCTTCTCAGCCGTAGCTGAGATTTTGGCTTACGTTTATCGCACGAATCGTTTCCGGTATTTCAAACAGGGGATGGAGGTGCCTTCCTAAGCTATGGCAGAGGGAGAGAAAAAAATAAAACGAGTTTGGGATCTGAGCGATCTCGCTCTGGTGTTCTTTATGTTTGGCACCTTGTTGGTGCTGATTGTTCCCGTACACCAGACCGTAATGGACATGCTGCTGGGAGTGAGTCTAGCCCTGGCGATGTTGATTTTGTTGGTGATTTTATTCCTTAAAAACCCATCAGATTTTACCGGTTTTCCAACTTTACTCCTAATTTTTACCCTGTATCGACTGGGATTAAACGTCGGAACTACGCGTTTGATTTTGTCCGAAGGGGATGCGGGAGATTTAATTCACGCCTTCGGTGAGTTCGTTGTTAGCGGCAATTTCGTAGTCGGGATCGTAATCTTTCTGATCCTTACGGTAATCAACTTTACCGTCATCACGAAGGGGGCAGGGCGTATCGCCGAGGTGGCTGCGCGTTTCACCTTGGATGCAATGCCGGGTAAGCAGTTGTCCATCGATGCGGAATTGGACAAAGGCTATATCACGGTTGATGAGGCGATCGTGAAGCGAAGAAAATTGCAGCAGGAAGCTGACTTTTATGGTGCCATGGATGGTGCCAGTAAGTTTGTACGAGGTGATGCGATTGCGGCTATATTGGTCACGTTGGTCAACATCATTGGCGGTTTGGCGATTGGTGTATTCCAAAACGGGATGGGCGTCGCTGACGCATTGGAAACATATACGAGACTAACCATCGGTGATGGTCTGCTGACACAGGTCCCAGCGATTGTGACTTCCACTGCAGCCGGTGTGCTGGTGACCCGCGCGGCATCGCGTCAGGAACTTGGTCAAAGCCTTGGAAAGCAATTGTTCTTCTCGCAAAAGGTCATGTCGATTCTCTGTGGTACGATGGCAGTTCTTGCGTTTGTCCCCGGCTTTCCAATGATTCCATTCCTTGGGTTGGCAACGATTTTTGGTTTGATCTCCTATGGACTTAGGGAAGGTGGAATTTTGAAGGAAGCCTTTGACAAGGTGGAGGATGAAAACGAGGTGTCGAGTCGGAAGAAGGAAGATGCCAAGAAGGAAGCTGCAGCGGGCAGCCCTGATGAAGCGTTGGAGTCGTTGCTTCAAGTGGACACCCTCATGATCGAATTGGGCTACGGCTTGGTAAGCATGGCGGACCCTGCCAAGGGCGGTGATTTGCTTCAGCGCATTACGGGGGTCCGTAAATCATTCGCGCAGGACATGGGTTTCATCGTGCCGTCCATTCGATTGCGGGACAGTCTTCAACTTGGCCCGAACCAATATCAGTTTCTGTTGAGAGGCCAAGTAATTGCCCAAGGAGAAGTGATGCCCGGCCACTGGATGGCGATGAATACTGCTAACAGCACAGTGGTGCTCAAGGGCGTTCCAACGACGGAACCGGTATTTAAATTACCGGCTACGTGGGTGGATGAGGTTGAGAGACGTAACGCGGAGATGGCAGGGTATACCGTTGTTGATGCCTCTTCCGTGATGGTTACGCACTTGAGTGAATCGATCCGGCGGCATTCATATCAGATTCTAACTCGTCAAGACGTGCAAGTTCTCGTCGATAACCTGAAGGATGACCATCCGGCTTTGGTCAATGAACTCGTGCCTAGCCTGCTTAACATCGGCCAAATTCAGCGCATTCTCCAAAACCTTTTATCGGAGGTCATTCCGATTCGAAATTTGGTCGGGATTCTTGAGAGGGTTGCGGATCATGCCCCGGCTACGAAGAATCCGGATGAACTCTCGGAGCAGGCGCGTCGTGTCCTTGGTTCGGAAATTGTTAAGCCGTTTCTATCGGATGAAAACGAAGTGCGGGCAGTGACAATGGAGCCGTGGCTTGAGGAGGAAATTGCGAAGGGACTTCAAAAGTCAGCGACCGAGTCCGTTCTGTTTATGGAGCCCAAACTGGCGCAGCACATGACACATCATCTCGCCACTGCGGTGCAACCTATGATTGCGGCGGGGCAGCAGCCGGTCGTACTGTGTTCGACACAGATCCGTCTTGGTTTGCGCCGGTTTTTCTCTGCGAACTTCCCCGAGATCGCCTTTATCGCCTATGAAGAATTGCCGCCAAAAGTGGGTATTCAATCCACTTCGGCAATCCCTGGAATGCCCTGAGGTAAATGAAGATTCAAACGTTCAAAGCCTCGTCGGCGAAGGAAGCGATCGAGATCGTACATCGCACGCTTGGGCCGGAAGCGGTGGTGGTCAACATTAGGAAATTACCGAAACCTGGCTGGCAGGGATTATTTCAATCATCCCAAGTTGAGGTGTCAGCCGTGCTGCCTTCGGTGTCGGCAGATGAAAATATTAGCGATGGGGGGGCGGCTGCGAGTGAGAAACAGGAGTTGCAACCAAGCATTACGAAGGCATCGATTCAGTCTTCGAATCCAAGCCAAGCGGGAGGCCGGTTGGATATCGTTGACGATACTCCGATCGAGATTCCGAAGGCAGTAGCATCGCCTGATGATGAATTCCCTGCCGTTGAGCCGGTACATGAAACTATTGGTGGGTCGTTTGACCAAGCGCTTGGCCAAGTTTCGATTAACGAAAAGCAATCTGATAGGGAGGGGGAGTTGAGTATCGAGAGAGTGCTCGAAGGCATAGGAGTTTTGCCTCTCCAAGTCGAACGATTGTTGCGCTTGGCCAAGCAGCGGTTCCCTAACCTTGATTCGTGCACAATAAGCGACCAAATCCAATACATCCGCCATTGCTTGACGGATCATTGGAATAGCTTGGCCAAAGTGGCTGAAGACAACAGCAAAACCCGCAAGGTGCTTGTCGGTGCTCCGGGAGTTGGCAAGACAACGGTGTTGTGTAAATGGCTCACACAAACGGTTCTCGCCAAGCGACAACCAGCCAAGGTTTGGCGGTTGGATGGGCACCTGGCGAATACTGCTGAGATGTTGACAGTCCATGCTGAAATGCTGGACGTCGAGTCGAGCCGAGTTTGGTATCCGGAACCGGTCACCGATGAGACCATTCAGTTTTTCGATTTGCCGGGGGTTATGTCGGGCGATCCAAGTGGACTGAGAGCACTTCAGGATCTGGCTAACGAGGTACATCCGGCTGAATTTATCTTGGTGCTTAATTCGGCATACGAGTTGGATCATCTCATTCGAGCCGTGCGCGAATTCAGCGACCTACCCATCAATGGGTTAATTGTCACCCACCTTGATGAAGAGTCCCGATGGAGTAAACTTTGGAACCTGACGCTGGAGACAGGTCTGCCAATTCTCTATTGCTCGGGGGGGCAGGATATTCCCGGGGATTTTTTCAAAATGACCTCGGAAATGTTGTTCCAGTCGGTGATTCAGCAACTTGAGCCGGATCGCTATCCTCAAACAGCGAAAATCAGTGGTTAACTAATTGAACAACAATTAGTTAGAGATGGTTTGTGTTCGCTTCGGTTTTCAAAGTTTCTCTTTATTTCTCATCTTTTGGCATTGCTCCTGCTCAGAATTGGCTAGGTGAATGTGAGTTTATATCAAGCCGCTGCAGCGATGGATGCATCCGCACGCTGGCAGGAGGCTGTTTCGGAGAATTTGGCAGAGGTGTCTCGGCCAGGTTTCAAGAAACATAACATCTCATTTTCTGCTCTGGTTGCCGGTAAGATGGAAAAACCGGTCGAGTTGCAAAAAGCGGCAACAGACCCAACCACGGGTGAGGAAATACAAATAACTGAAATGGGCGAAAAGCCATTCCAGTTGCCGAAACCTAGGTTGACCACGAATTTTGAACAGGGGGCATTGATGCAGACTCAGGTCAAGACGGACATCGCCTTGATGGGAGACGGTTTTTTGCAGGTGCAGGATCCACAGGGAAACACCTTTTACACCAGGGATGGTGAATTGAAAATGCTACCCGACGGCCAGTTGGTGACCAAGGAAGGGTATACCACTGGGGTGCAGCTTAACGACCCGAACCAGCAGCAAGCGCTATCGATCGCCAAGGACGGCACGGCAAGTCAGGCTGGTGAAGTTCTTGGTCAACTTCAGCTGGTTGCGTTCGATGACCCTTCAAAACTTACACGTGTTTCCGGTGCCTACTATCAGTCGAATGATCCGGGTAACACGGGAACCCCTATGGGGAATATTGAGAGAAACGCGAAAGGGTTCACCGAGGTTGAGCAAGGATTTTTGGAGCAATCCAACAGCACTTCGTTAACCGAAATGACGAGTCTGATTCGTTCCATGCGTCACTTTGAGGCCAACCAAAAAGTGATTCAAGCTTACGACCAGCGGATGGGGCAAGCCATCAGCACACTCACAGCCACGCAATAATAATATAAGAAAATGATTCGAGCACTCTACACTTCCGCGTCCGGGATGAATTCCCAGCAGATGAATCTGGATCTCATTGCCAACAACTTGGCCAATGTCAATACGACCGGTTTCAAGAAAAGCAAAATCGAGTTTCAGGATTTGCTTTATCAGGAAAACAAGGCGGCCGGGGCAGGCGTTGGTGGAGGACAGGTGACTCCTGGGGGAATCCAGATCGGTCACGGCTCAAGGCCGGTGTCGACTTCTAAGATTTTCACCACAGGTGAGTTGGTCGAAACAGGTGAAAAATTTGATGTGGCCATTCATGGCGATGGTTTTTTTCAGCTCCTCCTGCCTACCGGTGAACAGGGCTTCACCAGAGACGGAAGTTTTAAGGTTAACCAAGATGGCAACTTTGTGACAAGCGAAGGTTATGAGTTGCAAATCGGATTACCAGCAATGCAGCCGAATTATACAAATCTTTCCATCTCTCCAACCGGTGAGGTGACCGCTTATACTCAGGATGGTCAAGCCGAGGGGCTGGGCAATGTGGAACTGTCGCGTTTTCCAAACCCACAAGGGTTGAAAAATATCGGTCGGAATATATACATTCAAACACAGGCCTCTGGCCCGCCTGAGGCAGGGCAACCGGGGCAGGATGGGTTTGGCCAATTGGCCCAAGGTTATTTGGA
>CAJXAU010000037.1 GCA_913050205.1 uncultured Verrucomicrobiota bacterium | reverse complement strand
GGGGCTGCTTCAACCGGGGCTTCTGCCGCTGCTGCCTCGGGCGCTTCTGTCGAAGTTTCTTCCGTTGCCGCCGCCTCGGTAGTGGCTGGAGCCTCGGTAGTGGCCGGAGCTTCTTCCTTCTTTGCCGCCTCTGTCTTCAATTTTTCAGAGGTCGCATCGTAGGCCGCACGAGCTTCGATCATCGGTTGGGTAACTGCGCCGAGTACCGCTTTGATGGAACGAATCGCGTCGTCATTACCGGCGATCGGGTAATCCACCAAAGTCGGATCGGTATTGGTATCCACGATGGCCACCACCGGTACGCGCAGGCGGCGTGCCTCGGCGAGGGCATTGTGTTCGCGCTTGATATCCACGATAAACATCGCATCCGGCTTGTTGTTCAAATCGCGGATACCGTTTAGGCGAATGTGCAGGCGATTCAACTCACGGCGGAGCATCGACTGTTCCTGTTTCACAAACTCAGCCATGCGTCCGTCAGACTCCATGGTCTCAAGCTCGACCATCCGCTTGATCGATTTGCGGATGGTATTCAAATTGGTCATCATGCCGCCAAGCCAGCGTTCGCATACGTACGGCTGGCCGGTGGTCTCGGCTGTTTCCTTGATGCTGACCTGGGCCTGTTTCTTGGTACCGACAAACAGTACCTTGCCGCCCTTGGCGACGGTGCCCTTGAGGAAATCCGCTGCGGCGTCGATCTGGGTCGCCGTTTGGACGAGGTCAATGATGTGGATTCCGTTACGAGCCTCAAAAATGAATTCCTTCATCTTCGGGTTCCACCTACGCGTCTGGTGGCCAAAATGCACACCCGCGTCCAACAGTTCTTTTACGTTACTCATTCGTTGTTTTCCATTTGTTACCGGCTGAGTCCTAAGTACAGCCGTCCCGCGGAAAATCGGGATTTAGTTTGTTGTGGTTAATGCCTCCTCTGGCAGCCATGCCCGAGGTCGATTTTTAAAGGCGGTTCCGTGTGGCGGAGTCGGAGATCAAATGCCCTTCTCCGCCAAAAAAGGGCGCGCACCTTACCAAAAGCACGAAGAGCCGCAACCCCCAATTTCACGCTTTTTTGAAACCATTTTGCCAAAAGCTGGGCTGACAAAACAAACTAGGGCTGGCCAAGCGCGCGGTGCGCCAGTAAAAAGACGCCCTTTAGGAGGTTTTAACAGCATTATGCTGACCCAATTGGCCAAGGGCAAACGAGCGGCCGCCTACGCACCTGTATTGGCGGTACTGGCATTGTTGTGGCTTGGCCAAGCGCTTGGCCAAGCGGCCAGCCACACCATCCGCAAGGGCGAAACCCTTGGCGCTATCGCCAAAAAATACGGGATCACCGCCTCCGCTTTGGCCGCCCACAACGGTATTTCCAATCCGAATCGGATTAACGTTGGTCAAAAAATTAACATCCCAGCCAAATCAGTCACCGTCACCCACACCGTCCGAACAGGCGACACCCTGAGCGCCATCGCCAAAAAATACAACACCACGACCAGCGCCATCGCGAGGGCCAACGGCATCTCCGACCCGCGCAAACTCAAGCCGGGGCAAACGCTGAAGATCACCAAGGGCACAAACTCAGGCAGTAAATCCACCCGACCAAAACCGGCCTACATCCCTGCGGACACATTATCAAAGATCAACCGCCCCCGCATCCGGCGCGGTCGTTGGAAACACATCGTCATTCACCACAGCGGTGACAACACCAACAGCATTCAGGGCATGGAACATTATCACCGGCGAGTGCGCCGCATGGAGAACGGGTTGGCGTATCATTTCGTGATCGGCAACGGCGTGAACACCGGTGATGGGAAAATCTACGTGGGAGATCGGTGGCGCCGACAGATTCGCGGTGGCCACGTAGCCAGCACCGCCCTAAACGAGATCGCCATTGGCATCTGTCTCGTCGGCAATTTTGACCAACGCGTGCCCACGTCAAAACAGCGTTCCAGTTTAAAGGCACTCGTCGCCCGGTTGCGTGCCCGGACCAATGTCCCGTACAAGGAGGTTCGCACGCATCGCCATATCAATCCCAAGCCGACTGCCTGCCCCGGTCGCCGGTTCAACCTCCGGAGCATCCTAAACTCGTGACGCCGCTGTGTCGGACTCCGACTCAGCATCCCCAATCCCTTCAAGTCGTTTAACAATTGGAAGCCAGAGGCGATTCGATTGTTCGGGCGCGCCCACCAGCTTGCCGTTGACCACGCCGAACTGCTGATGCGGTTGCGCCAAAACCAAGCGCTTGGCCAAGCGGGTTGATCAGCCGACCTTGTTTTCCTCGAGCCAGCCCAGCGCTTGGCCAACGGCCTCGTCCGGACTGCAGAGGATCATCTCCCCCACCCTTGGCTTGAGTTCAACGTTGCCCTTGGCCAGGGAGCGTTCACCGATGCCGATCCGTAACGGAAAGCCGACCAGTTCCGAATCCTTGAACTTGATTCCCGGGCGGGCGGGGCGGTCATCCAAGATCACGTCCACACCCTTGGCCCGCAGTTCGTCATAAATTCTTGTGGCCAACTTCATGACCTCGGACTCCGGTTCAACGTCCAGCGCCGTGATGCACACCTGATATGGAGCCACTGAGGTCGGCCATATGACGCCGTTTTCGTCGTGGCATTGCTCGATCACAGCCTGCAGCGTGCGGGTCACACCGATGCCATAGCAGCCCATAATGCAGGCGTTACTCGCCCCGTTTTCATCGAGCACAGTCGCCCCGAGTGCCTCGCTGTATTTGGTGCCCAGTTTAAACACGTGCCCAACCTCTATCGCCCTGCGAATTTTCAGCGGCTTGCCAGTCTCCACACAAAGCTCGCCTGCCTGCACTTTTCGAAAATCACGCCATTCCTGCACCTTGATGTCGCGCTCAATATTGACGTTGCGCAGGTGGAATCCATCCTCGTTGGCACCAGTCACCAACCCCGAACCGCTGCGTAGCACCTCGTCCGCGAATACAGGGATGCCGTCCACACCTACTGCTCCAAGGCTGCCCGGATGCGCACCCAACGCGTCCGCGATCTCTCGATCTGTCGCAGCTCGGAATAGCGCCGTACCAAGCGCTCCGCCCAGCTTGGCCTCCTCAAGTTGATCGTCCCCACGCAGCAAAACGAGTACCGGCTTGTCGTCAGCAATGTAGACGAGGGTCTTAATTTGCTGCTCGGCGGCGACGTCAAATCGCTTGGCCAAGTCCTCAATGGTTTTCACCCCGGGCGTTTCGAATTTCTCCACGTCGTTGCACGCCTCGGCCGGGGTGGCAGCCGCTGGCCCCTGACTGACGGCCTTTTCGATGTTCGCTGCATAGTCGCCGCTTTCGCAGTACACCACATCGTTTTCGCCGGTCTCGGCCGGAACCATGAATTCGTGTGAATGCGCACCGCCCATCACGCCGGTGTCGGCCTGTACTGGGAATGCCTGAAGACCGCAGCGGGCAAAGATTCGGCCATAGGCATCGTACATCCGCTGGTAACTGGCGTTGGCAGATTCATCGTCGATATCGAAGCTGTATGCGTCCTTCATGATGAATTCCTTGGCGCGCATCAATCCAAAGCGCGGCCGGATCTCATCACGAAACTTGGTTTGGATCTGGTAAAAGTTAATCGGCAGTTGGCGGTAGGAACTAAATTCGTCGGACACCATTGTCGTGATCACCTCTTCATGTGTCGGGCCAAGCACCCAGTCCTTTTGTGCGCGATCTTTTACGTGGAACAACACGTCCTGTGCGCTCTCCAGTCGGCCGCTTTTCTCCCAGATATCGGGCGGCTGTAACGCCGGCATGAATACTTCCAGCGCCCCGGCACGATCCATCTCCTCCCGCACAATCTGCTCAACTTTCTTGAGTGCCCGCAATCCGGCTGGAAGGAACGTGTACAATCCTCCGGTCAGCTTGCGAACCAAGCCGGCCCGTAGCAGCAGTTTGTGGGAAATGATTTCCGCCTCGGCAGGCGACTCTTTCATCGTCGGGATGAATGTCTGGGACCAACGCATGTGTCTTTAAAAGGGATTCGCCGACCGGCTGGTCGGCGCTTGGCCAAGCGAACAAAAAAAACGAGGGGAAGTCGAACCGAATCGGTCTTGGCTACTTCACGGAGTTGACTAACGGAGCCAAGCCCTGGATTCGCACCTCGAGCGTGTCGTTGGACTCGATCGGCCCGATACCTGACGGTGTGCCGGTGAGAATCACATCACCGGGAAGCAGCGTCATGTTGGTGGAGATGAAACTCACCAAGTCGGAGCACTTGAAAATCATCTGTGCCGTGGAGGAGTTCTGGCAGAGTTGACCGTTTTTGAACAATTGGATGGTCAGACAATCGGGATCGATCTTCGTCTCAATGTACGGGCCAAGCGGCGTAAACGTGTCGAATGACTTGGCCCGCGCCCATTGGCTCTCCGAGTTTTGAATCGTCCGGTCACTGATGTCCTGCGCCGTGGTGTAGCCTAAAATGTAGCGACTGGCAGCCTTGGGGGTGACATTACGGATGCGCCGGCCAATCACAATCGCCAGTTCCGCCTCATAATCCACGCGGTGATCAGGGAACGGGATATCGATTTTGCCACCGTCAGGCAGAATGGACTCCGGGGATTTTAGCCAAAAAAGTGGGCTTTTAGGGACTTCGAGGCCCGACTCGGCAGCGTGGTCGGCGTAATTAAGCCCAACACAAATTATTTTGGATGGCTGAACCGGCACTAATGTGCGGAAGCCTTTCTTGGGGATGGGCTTCTTCTGGTACGAAGGAGCGCCGAAAACATCGCCTTTCAGCTTGTATAGTGCGCCGTCTTCGACCTTGGCGTAGAAGATATCGTCCCCTTTCTGGAAACGCCCGATTGCTGCCATGTTACGCGGTTCATAACAAGTCAGTTAGACACTGACAAGTAAAATAAAAGCTTTTCCGCGCTTATTTCAACGGCTTCATCGTTAATGGATCCCGCATCGGTAGCTCTTTTACACCTCCTCGGGTCAGTCGTTCCAGATTGACTGGATGATCCGGATGCCCCTTTAGAATCTTCTCCTTTTGCCCCACGATTAGGACGATTACCTTCGCCAAGTTTATTCTCCGCTTGGCCACTCGCTGCACCGCCTTGATGTCCACCGCCTCTATCCGTTCGCGGTATTTTGTCCAATACTCCGGTTGGCTGGCAAAACGGCCGATCATCTCATCGCTGGCAAACTGGGAAACGACCTGAGCTGCGGAGGAAAAATTATTCGGGAACGTGTCAGTAAACGACTTCTTCGCCGTTAGCAATTCCTCTGCTGTCACAGGCTCGTCCATGATACGCTTGATTTCTTCCAAAACGATTGAGGTCGCGTAGGCAACCGTCCGTGACTTGGACTGAAAGCCCGCCCGGAAAACGATCGGGTAATGCGACCCTCCCGGGAAGGCCGACCGCGCCGAGTAAGCCAAGCCTTCGTCCGAACGAACACGATTCGTAATCCGCGAGGTAAAACCGCCTCCGCCAAGGATGTCATTCATGACCTGAATCGCGTAGTAGTCCGGATCGTCCCAACGGATGCCCGGCATGATGATCGACACACGCCCCTGGTTTACATCCTTGTCAACGATGTACACCCCGGGCTTGCCGTACTTCATCTTTTGCGGAACTGACGGCGCCTTCTCTCCTTCATGAGGCCAACGGGCAAACACCCCGTCCAACCGCCGAAGCATTTCCTCCCGATCAAAATCGCCGCTGACGGAAACGATAAAATTCTTCGGGTGAACCCACTTGTGATGAAACGCCAACAAATCCTCACGCCGAATGCTCTCAATCGAGTTGGCCGTGATGTGTCGGTTGTACCAAAACTCATCCCCGTAACCGAGGTGGGATCGTTCGCGGGATTCGATACTCGACGAGTTATCGTTACGCTGCTTCAACCCCTGCAGAATTTGCGTCTTTCGCAGGGCCAGTTTGTCCTCCTGAAAACTCGGCGCAGCGAGAACTGCCCGCAGTATTTCAAAGCCACGATCCGCATCCTTCGACAACAGGTTCAAGCTCACCCCGCCATCGAGACCGCTCAGACTGCTGCTTAACCGGGCAGCCAAAAACTCCAACTCCTCGTCCAGTTCATCCGCCGGCTTGGACGGAATGCCCCCACGCGCCATCAGGGATCCGGTCAACGAGGCCAAGCCCTCCTTTCCTTCAGGATCGAGATAACTGCCCCCACGGATGTGGATGGTGAGGTCGATCAACGGTCGTTCGCGGTCGGGATATATGTACACCACGACGCCCGACTTCAACACGGTACGATAGTCACCCGGCTTGGGTGGATCGTAAACCAATGGCGGGAATGTCAGTTTTTCCGGCCGATCCGGAATGTCCTGCGCTTGGCCAAGCGCTTGGCCAAACACGGCCAACAGGCAAAGTGCAAATGCTCGGACGACCAGTTTTTTCAAATCTTTCATAGCTCTCTTCATTCGGATTCTCCTACTTGCTCAACTCAGCTAGGCGCTCAGCGATTTTCACCATGATGATTTTCATCAAGCCCTGCTGTTTTTGGTCCGCTTGGCCAAGTTGCGCCTCCATCGCGTTTAACTGTTGCTGCAATCTCTCCTTGTTTTTCTCCGCCTTAATCTGGTTGGTGATACGGCGAACTACGGCCTGTTGATCGGCACTCAGCCCAGCCAACGCCGGGTCGTCCGGCACGCTTGCCCCCTCTTTCCTCGTGTATGTGGCGACGGTTCGGTTTTCTTTCACCAAATATTTTCTGGCCACGCGCTGAACATCCCCGGCGGAAACCTTGAGAATACTCGGGATCTCGGTGTTAATCGTCCGCCAATCGCCTGTACCCTCCGCCTGAATCAATTGCAGCAGTAGATGGAAATTGGACGAAGTGCGGCGCACCGCCATCGCGGCAAAATTATTTTTCACTTTCTGCAGTTCGCGCTCGGTGACCGGCTCGTTTTTCAGACGCTCCACCTCCGCGTAAATCGCCGCCTCGACGTCGCCGGGAGCGTTGGGCTCCTTGGCTTCCCCACCGATGTTGAACATGCCGGCATATTTCCGCGCCATCTGATGTGCAAACGCAGAAGTCGCCACCTCACTGCCCAGCACCAGCGACTTGTGCAATCGACCGGAACGGCCGGACAATACAGCGGCCAACACATCCAACGCATGACCATCCGGATGCCCCGCTGCCGGGGAATGCCACAGGATGTCCACCTGCGGGTTGGCCTCGGCCTCGGCGTTCATCCGTTTTTCCACCTTCTGTGCCACCTCTGCCGTGACCACCTCGGGCGGGTTCTTCTTGCCCCGCGGAATCCGGCCAAAATACCGTTCACAAAGTTTCTCCGCCTCATCGGTGTTGAAATCCCCAACAAGAACCAGCGTGATATTTTGCGGAGAATAATAGACCGAGTAAAACTCGTCGGCCTGAGCTTTCGAGATCGCCGGGATGTCCGACGGCCAACCGATTACCGGCCAACCGTACGGATGGGACTCCCAAAACAAGGCTTCGAGCGATTCCTGAAACTTACCAAGCGGCGTCGATTCGGTGCGCATCCGGCGCTCCTCGAACACCACGTCGCGCTCGGCATAAAACTCACGAAACACCGGACGCAACAGGCGCTCGGACTCCATCCACGTCCAAAGCTCCAGTTTGTTCGCCGGCACGGTGATGAAGTAGCCGGTCATGTCGTTTGAAGTGAACGCATTCATCCCCGAGGCACCTGCGGTGGTATAAATCCGGTCGAACTCGTTTTTCACCAAAATCTTCCGTTGTTCCTCGATCAAAGCTTTGAACTCGGATTCCAACTCCCTGTAACGGGCCGTCTTGTTTTCCGGTTTTTGCAGGTCATCGATCTCGCCACGCCGGAGAGCCAATCGCATCTTGGCCTCCTCCTCCCGCATGGCATCGCGAACTCTCTCCTGCTCGTCTATGATTTCCCTATCGCGCTTGGCGTCCTTGGTCCCGATCGTGGGTGTGCCCTTAAACATCATGTGCTCGAACAAGTGCGCGATCCCAGTGATTCCCGGTCGTTCATTGACGCTGCCCACTCGCACCACCCAGCCGCCTGCAATGGTTGGCGAATGGTGCCGCTCTATCATCAGCAACTTCATGCCGTTGGAGAGTGTCCGTTCCTCTACCGGCACCTGCTGCGCTTGGCCAAGCGATAAGCCACCCAGCATCAATGCCAAGCCAAGCGCTTGGCCAAGGAGCCGGTCATACGGGAATAAAAATCGAGTGTTCATCTTGTTAGTAAAGTCAAAACCCAGCGCATCGACACCGGTGCGCTTGGCTTTTAGTCGGCATCCTGAATGTGGTCAACCTCCCGATTGCAGTAGGGACAAAAGTAGATTCCCTTCTCCTGTTCATCCGCATCGAGTTTGAGGCTGTTCCGGCAGAGGACACAGTGGATTGTCTCGGGGAGAAGTTTGTCTGCCATTTCAACCTCTTCATGATCCACTTCGGCCGGCGACTCTGTTGCAATCGGTTCTGGTTCTGGCTCCGGTTCAGGTTCAGGTTCAGGCTTTGTTTTTTTCGCTTTATCGTCGCTGCTGCTGAACCAACCGCTGACTGCACCCAACACCCCACCGCTTGAGCCGGTTTTTTTTCCGTAATTGAGGTGATCCACCTCTTGTTCACAGTACGGGCAAAAGTAAACGCCGGTTCGTTGCTCTTCCCCGTCCAGTTTGATGCTCTCGGTGCAGTTGGCGCATCGGACGTAGGCCGGCACCTTAAAATAGCTCTCCGGTTTTCCGGGTTGATAGAGCTGAGGCGGAGTGTCCTGATTGTCTTTGGCCTCCGGGTCGGCACCCAACCGGAGGAGATATTCAATCGCTTTTTTATGGCAGTTCACGGCGGCGTGGTGCAACGGGGTTTCGCCCTCGTTGTTGCGAGCCTGAATCATGGATCGAATGTCTGGATGAATCTCTTCCTCACCCTCTCCCTCTTCCGGTTCGTCCTGCTCCTCTGCTGGATGTTCATCCTCTTTTGGTGGGATCAGCGGAGCCAATTCCACCTCCTCCGGAGAGACTGCCAGGAGGAACGCCTCAATTATATCTGGCCAACCATACATTGCAGCGAGGTGCAATGGGATGTTGCCATTGGAATCCTTGGAGCGAACGTCCGCGCCCTTGGTCACCATCAGTCTCACCATGCTGATGTTGCCCTTGAACGCGGCCATATGGACTGGTGTTCCGCCGAATTTGCCCTTGGCATCGAGGTCAGCGCCGGAGTCGATGAGGAATCGCGAAATCGGATCCCACTCACTGTAAATGCTCAAATGAAGCGGAGAACGCCCCTCGTCGTTTCGACAGTTGACACTCGCACCGTCGGAATGCAGCCGCTTGGCCAAGGCCAGTTTGTTATACTGGATGGCTTTCAGGAATTCCTGATCTAGCTTG
>CAJXAU010000036.1 GCA_913050205.1 uncultured Verrucomicrobiota bacterium | reverse complement strand
CAGTCAAGTCCGGCACGCTTCAGATCGGTCCCGTCACGATGGACGTCGTCCTCAAAATCCGACAAAACCAGCGGCGACGCAGCCCTTTCAACGACCCGTTCGAGGGACTGCTCACTCGCTACCAGGACGTTCCGGCCAAAATCGAGGCCAAGGCGCACAACATCATCGTCAAGCCGCTTCCCACCGAGGGACGCCCGGCGAACTTCAACGGCGCTGTCGGCCAGTTCACCATGTCAGCCAAGGCTTCCCCGCTGGAAGTGACAGTCGGCGACCCGGTCACCGTGAACATCCAGCTCTCAGGACAAGGTACGGTTGATTCCCTGAACCTCCCAAAGCTCGAGTGGCCGGGCTTCAAGAGTTACGAACCGTCCATTTCATCCGAGCAAACCAATCCGCTTGGCCTGAGTGGTTCAAAGGTTTTTGAGCAGGTCATCATCCCCGAGAACGAGACCATCACTGAGGTGCCAAAAATTGAACTCGCCTACTTTGATCCCGAGGAAGGATCTTACCTCACGCTGAGTCAGGGCCCCTTTCCACTCAAAGTCAACGCCAGTGCCAAGCCGGCGGCCATTCCCAATGGTAACACCACTCAATCCGATGACAGTAGTGCTGCCGACTACGAGCCGCCTCAGTTGGATATATTACCGATTCAATACGACATGGGAGCGCTTGGTCAGACGACCCCGCTTATTCGTCGCCCCCTGTTTTGGCTGCTTCAGTC
Source organism: uncultured Verrucomicrobiota bacterium (assembly GCA_913050205.1). Classification (GTDB taxonomy): domain Bacteria; phylum Verrucomicrobiota; class Verrucomicrobiia; order Limisphaerales; family UBA1096; genus UBA1096. The sequence continues at coordinate 8,756 of CAJXAU010000036.1, read as the reverse complement.
GATTCCGTTTATGTTGTGGATCGGAGCCTTGGCCTGGCGTCGCAAAAACGAGTCGATCGACGGGAACCCCCGCCTCCGTAGACGGCGTCTGGTCGCACAACGCACACGTGACCACTTGGCCAAACTCGAGCGATTGACTGATGAAAACGAGGCCCAGCAGTTTTACACCGTGTTGGCGGAATTGCTCCGCGAACAACTTGGTCTTCATCTTGATATTCCCGCCGAGGGGATCACGTCCGACGTGATCGACGGGGCGCTTGGCCAAGCGCAGATTCGGCCGGACACACGCGACACGCTGCGACGGCTGTTTGCCGCCTGCGATGCCGCCAGTTACGCCGCCTCCCAGTCCACCGCCGAACTCCGGGCATGCCTTACAGACCTGCAACAGGTCATCGAAGAACTGAAATGACCCTGCCACGACAACGGCGAATCTGGCACGGCTGGCTTGGCCAAGCGCTTGGCCTGTTGATTGTCGCGGCAACGCTCCACGCCGACCCAGCGGCGTTCAAGAAAGCGAACGAATTGTTCTACGCCAAGCAGTATGACGAGGCGGCGGCGGCGTATCAAAAACTCAGCACCGAAGGATCCTCAGCCAACTTGTTGTTCAATATGGGGAACGCGTATTTCAAGGCCGACGAACTGGGCCGGGCGTTGGCCGCCTACCACCGGGCGTTGTTGCTTTCGCCACGCAATCCCGACATCGTCAAAAACCTGAGATTCACCCAACAAAAGGTGCTGTCCGAACCTGTGCCGCAGACACTTCGACAACAATGGCTGCGTAAGATTTCGCTGAATGAATGGACTTTGATCGCCTCATTTTTTGCGACGATCCTTCTGATTTTGCTGACCCTTCGTCAGGTTAAAAAAATAAATGGACCAAGCGTGCTCTGGGCACAGGTAACAGGGGGCATCACATTCATCACGATCCTCCTGCTCATTATGGCCGTGGCGGATTATTCGGGAAATAATCGGGTTTTCGCCGTACGCGATGGGGTTATCGTGCGCTCAAATCCGGTGGAGCAATCGCCCGAGCTTTTCCAAGCCACTGACGGGATGGAGTTCGTCGTGATCGAAAGCAACGGAGCGTTCTTGAATGTGCGCTCCGGCAGCGGGACGACCGGCTGGATTCACGAAGACGACCTCGCCCTCACCCGTCCGTGATCAGTTCGTACGGACGCTATTTCTTCTTCTCGCCGGCTGACTTCTTTTGTTGGTCTCGTTCGGCGTAATACCTTTTCAACGCCGCGCGGACATTGACCAACTCCACATCGCTCAAGCGACCGTCCTTGTTGGTATCGTGCTTACGAAACAACTCCATGCGGGCTTTCTCACGGGGTTCCTCCCGCATGTCACGATAACGATCACCGCGGCGACTTGGCGGACGGGTCATGTATTTCATCAACCAGTCCATGGTTTTAAATTTGCCCGCCTCAACCTGCTTGGCCAAGGTTGCCCTCTCGCCCGTGTTCAGGCGACCGTCCTTGTTAACATCATACTCCGCGGTGATCTCCTTGAACCGACGATCCACCCACTTGCGGGCCTCACCGAATTCCTTTTCGTCCAGTTCGTTGTCTCCGTCGGTGTCAAACTTTGCCACGACCGGGTCAGGATAACGGAACCGGCGGCGTTCTGAACTCCTCCGCTTCTCCTTCGGAGGGTTCAATTTATCATAACGGATTTTTTCCCGCTCGGAGGCACTTAGTCGACCGTCCTTGTTGGCGTCATAATTCGCCAACAATTGTTTTTGAACCTCCGATTGATCGGCGGCCTCAGCCTGAGCCACGCCCATGGCAAGGCCGATGAAGGTCAACAGGGTTGCTTTAATCGTCTTCATCATTTCTTCAAAGTCTCTGTGATTTTCTCTCCCTCCACCTTGAAGGGCAGTTCATCGATCGCGCTCCATTCGCCCTCGAACAGAACGCGCGTCTTCACGACGTACGTTTTGTCTAGGCGAACCGGCTCAGTGTACTTCTTCGCCACCGGCGAAACCTTGCCACCGACCAACCGCGGGTCGGAGCCGTCAAGCGTGTAGTAGATTTCCCCCCGCCCGGCAGACATCTCCAGTTCAAAACCGGGCTGAATCACACCGCCACGCTTGGCCAAGCGCGCCGGCTCAAGATCCGGTACGAGGCCGTGTTCGGCCAACTGGTCGATGACGATGGCCGAGCGCCTCGGGATGAATTCGTTGAACCAGCGATCAACCTCCGGCAGCCAGTCGTCGTCCAGTGTGCGCGGCCGCTTTTCGCCTCCCTTGCGATCCGGCGGCGCCCAGCTATACGGGGACGGCTTGCCCCAGCGGGCCGACTCGCAGATCACGGCCAAGCGCAACTCGTTCACGCGCTTGTTGAGCAGGGTCGCGATCGATTCCGGAGTGAGAGCGCCGCCGTTGTAAAAATGTTTGTGCAACCGATCGGCGACCGCTTGCCTGAAATCCGCGTTGTGCAGGCATTGCTGCCAAATCCACTGCGGATTGCTCCGGGCATATTCGTCGCCGGCCGGATACGGGCCGGTGCGGTTTTCATCGAGTTTTAGGAACGTGTGCTCGGCATCCCATATGTAGTAGCGGAATCCCTCGTCCCCGTTTCGATTGCGGATGCCGTACCAATTGTTGGCAGAACGGTTCGCACCGAACGCCGTGATCGGGGCGTCCAGGTTGCCTCCATAAAAAATCACCAGCATGTAGTCGATCAGGTTATCGACATCGAGAAACACTTCGTAATCGGGATTGCGTGTGCCGTCGGGATTGTTGCCAAGAATCCGCTGGTAGGCGGCATCCGACTCGAGGCCGGCTTTGCAAAGCTTCCAGAACCGCCCCCACGCGTCGAGCGACCCGTCTGTGGCAAACAACCCATACTGAGTATTGCCCTCGCCCTTGCCCTTGCCCCGGCCGATTTTGATCACGTCAAAATCCTCCTGTTTGCCCTTGAAATACGTGGCACCAAATGACGCCTCAGGACGCTCTACTACGTTGAAAAGTCCCCAGTAGTGGCCGTTGATATAAAGGTGACAGTAGTGCCCGCGCGCGGTCGATTGGCCAAGCGAGAGTTGCATGTCACGGTTGAACTGGTCGCGCATGAACGTGCAGCGCGGGTCGTCGCTCAGGCTCCACGAGTAGTTGCTAAACGTCCGCAGGTCGATGTTGTCGAACACCTGCGCCGCGTCCTTGCCAAACACCGGGTACTTCAGCTTGGCCGGACCGTATTCGCTGCGAAAAAAGAATCGAAACGCATGTTTGGCGTTGGACGACATACGACTGAACCCGCCCCGGATTCGCACACCACAGTTTTCCTGAAATCCAGACGCCCCGTCCGGGCTGATCATTTCCAGCGAACAGGCGCGCTCCCACTCGCGACCATCGTTTTTTGCATTGGCAAAAATGCCGGTCTCCTCGTCAAACAAATCGTCCATTTCCATTACCAGCGAATAACTCGGGATGGAGCGCAGACCATCAAAAATCTTGTCCTTGTACCGCTCGTCATTCACCACCCGTTGATCCATTCCGTAATCAACAAAGTTGAATCCCCAGTCGTACGGGAATCCAGCCGGCGGCAAACCATCCGGCGACTGCCTCACAATGTCTTTCGGAAAAAGGTACGTGCGTGTCACCACCTTCGTCGGCTTGAAGCCGGGCTTAAATCCGGCCACACGCAATACCGTTGTCTTCCCTATTTTTAGCGAATCACCATCCAGCACCTGACCGGTGTCAACCGTCGGAACTGACCCATCTGTCGTGTAACGCAACGTGGCGCCAGCTGTCTCCGAGGTGATGCCCAGCTCAAACGGCTCATCGTATAGTCCATGCGGCTTGCTAAACATCAACTTGGCCACCGTGCCCTGCAACACTTTGCTGTTGGGTGCCCCGGGCGTGGGTTGCAGAAAAAAGGTCGCGCCGCCAATCACCGAGGTGGTCGTGTTCGCCTCCGGCTCCCATCCCGCCGGGATGCCGTACGACACATCGTCCCGCTGTTTGGGATATTTCATCACGAAATGATGCGAGACCGTCTGCCCATCCGGCTTGATCAAGCCAAGATACTCGCCGCCCGCGCCAAGCTTAAAATTCGTATGCAACTCCTCTTCAGCGGCAGCTCGGTCTTTACCGGAGGCAAACACCAGCAGGTACCCACCAGCCTCAACCTTTACGGAAGGCAACTTCCAGCCGGCCAAGTTCTTTATGTCATCCGTAAGGAACCATCCTGCGAGATCGACGGTTCCCGCGCCGGCATTTCGAATCTCAATCCAGTCCGACCGATCCCCGTCACTGTCCTTCAATCCCTTGTCGTTGACCGCAAGAAATTCACTGATGATCACCCGCGCCTCCGCTTGGCCAAGCGGAACGGCGAGCAGCCCAAGGAATGTCATCAAAAGGACATGAAATCGTGTCATAATCGCAACAATACGTGTTTGAAAAACGAAAGGTTTCGCTTGGCCAAGCGTTGTTGAAAAGAAAAAAGGCGCCATCTGCATGGCGCCCAAGTTGTTTGTGACAAGTGTTTTAGTCTGTTTTTAGGCGGAAAAATTGGCCAAGCGCATCCGGCACCAGCGGTACCTCTACAGTAGCCTCAGCCTTATCTGGTTTCAGCTCCCGAACCATTTGCCAATCGACTAGATTTTCACTGCGTTCCAACTGGTACGCCCTCCCGGGTACCGCATCAAATCTCAGCATCAATTTTCCGTCCACCAACTCACTTAGGATCAGTCTGCTCTCCGGAGCCGGTTGTTCTGATGGCGTATAACTCACCGCATCGAGCCAAAGCGAACTGTCATCACCTCCGTTTTTCGGCCCCTGAAGGAATAGGAAAGTAACAGTGTGCCGCCCCTCCGGGACGTCGATTTTGTACTCCTTCCAGTCCACGCTATTATCACGCACAGTCACAAAATCTTGATCCCAAATTCCACCCACACCGATGAACGCCCTGAAGATCTGCAACTCGCCTTCGATCTTTGCCTGAAAAGTCAATTCGCCAGGCCCTTCGACACGAGTTTTTAATTCTGCGTATTGCAATTCCCCACCCCAGTCTGGGAGGCCTGTCATGTGCAACGCATCTTCACCATCGGAGGTTTCATCATTCTGAATGATCCACTCGAAGTCCGGCGAGCCAAGAAACGACATATCGCTCGCGTCCAGCGCATCTGCCAAGTCTGTATCCACCTCGAAACTCAAACTCAGTTTCACGATTTCGCTCTTTACTTCGCCGTGTTCATTTTTCGCAACAACCCAAATATCCCCGGTGTCCTCCGGCCACACACTGTCGAAGAACAGAGTTTCATCCGTCTCGCCTTCCAACGGTTCGCCGTTATGATACCACTGGAATTCCGGAAACGGCCAACCGTCCACATGCACCGTGAAATCAGCCGACCCGAGTCCATCCAGTTCCACGTCAAGCGGCTGCTCTGTGAACTCCGGGGCGGAGTCTTCCGGCACATAAAAATCCAGCGCATCGACATATCCCATATGAGAACCGGCCTCCCACGATGTCCTGATGAAAGCCCATTCAAGCACATGCCGGCCCTCGGGTATGACGTATCGCTCCCACACCCAGTCCGATTTACCCTCCAACGTCCCGACTTCTTTTCCATCGATTGCGAAAAGCAGGACGTCCTCTAACTCATCTGGGGTCCTGATTTTCCACTGAAACTCAACGACTCCCGGGCCTTCCACCTGGGTCATCATCCACGATTCCTGAAATTCACTCGTTGCCGTTACCTTGGCGGCATCTCTGTCGTCTGCATCGTTTACGACGGAGCGGGTCCATTTACGAGCGCCACCCGTGGCGAAAAACATTCCCTCCGCGTCCAGCCCCTCCGCCAGTTTGGCTCCTGCGTTCTCCACCTCAATGGTCAGTGGTTCACTCTCCATGCTGCCGTGTTTATTGGTCGCTACAACAGAGTATTTACCTTCATCGAAATTCCATGCGCGCTCAACTTTGTAAACTCGGTTTGTTGCGTCCTTGATCGGTTCACCGTCCAGTTTCCACTGGAATGTCGGAATCGGAAATCCGATCGCTTTGGCCACGCTCAAGTCTAATTTTTCGCCCAACCTAATTTTGGTCTTCGGGGCAGAAACCGTGACCGATTCAGGTTTCCCCTCCTCGGCTGGCTCGAACGCCAACTGGTCCACGTAAGCACGACCCATTTGCTCCGAGTCCTTCCTGAAGGTGAAATAAACCGTGTGCATTCCTTCAGGAATTGCCACCCAGTTATCGATCCATTTCGCCTGTGAACTGGTTTTCGGTTCGGTATGCAGCGCGACGGAGTTTTTAATGGGATCAAACCCAAGTTCCGCATCCAATGTAGCGGCAAGAATAAACTCCTCAAACTCTTCCGGTGTTCTGGCGTTTTCCAACCGCCACTTAAAAGTAAGATACCCCGGCCCTTCCAATCGCACCACAAACACCTGCTCGGAATACCACTCTGCAGAGGAGGAAAACGCCCGGGCCGAGTCCTCACCATCCGATGATTTCGATGTAAACCGTTTCCACGGTTTTGACTCCTCATCGAACGTGAGCGAGATCACTCTTCCGTCCTCGAAATCGATGGCATCGACCAGACTTTCGTCGATGGTCTCCAGTATCGTCAAATCGACTTCTTCCGACGTCTCTTCACCCATTTCATTGGACACCACCACCCTAATTGTTCCCTCATCCTCACTCCATAGGTTATCCAAAAAAAGCCTCCGCCCCGTGGCATTCTCGATCGGTTCTTCGTTCCGATACCATTGGTAACTCGGAAAAGGATACCCTCGGGCCTCGACTTCAAAGTGCGCCCGACCCGGCGCGTTGACCTCCTGGGATACAGGTTGGAGCTCAATCTCCGGTTCCGTTTTTTCAATCTTCGTGAACTCCATCCAATCCAGCATGATTTCACCGTCGCCGCCAAACCCGTTCGACACCACCCAGCGCACCTTGTGTTCTCCCTCGGGAATCTCCAGCACACCGCGAGCCCATCCAATTTGGTCGGTGGCGAAATCCATCCAGTCAAGTTTCACAAGCTCATCATCCATCAGTAACTGAAACTGATTCGGCCACGAGAATTGCCCCAGACTCTTGTTATGAAATTCCAAATAACCGGGGCCGCTCAACGTTACCTCTAGCCATCCTTCTCCATTTCTCGGAATCCCATTGCTTGCCAATCCTCCGTCTTCATCTAGTGCATCCTTTTTCAATACGACCCAGTTTCCCGAACCACCAAATTCCAGGGGCGTATCTTCCTCAAAACCAAGCGCCAAAAGCGCATCACTCAAGATCTCCTTTTCGGTCAGGAAACGGACATCATCTAGCCATGCGAACATGTTTTGAGCAAAGGCACCCTGCTTGGAATACTCCCAACGAATGATGTGCTCGCCCTCGCCCACACGAACCGAACCCGATTTCCAAACAGGATCCATCCATCGATAACCCTTTTCGAACTGAACCAACGACTTTTCATCAAGGAAAACGGTAAAGTCCTGACCGTAATCGTTCGTTGTTCGCCAACTAAAAAAGACCGTACCCGGCCCCTCGACCACCATTTCCACCCAGGTCGATTGCCCATTGTCGATCTCCGGACTTCGTGCAGAATCCTCCCCATCCGAATGAATTCTTTCGTCTAACACCCAAGTTTCATCCGGGCCCGAATCGAACGCAAAGTCTCCGTTGTCCAAAGCCTCCTGCAGGGTATTGACCACAGCCAACCGGGTCTGCTTGCTGGTCGCTTCTCCATAATCATTGGTAACCTTCACGTGATAATTCCCTGACATCTCCATGGCCACGTCCTCTAAAAAAAGAGTCGAAGAATTAGACCCATCAATCGCTTCTCCGTCGGAAAACCACTGAAAGGTCATCGGCTCGGCTCCAACTACCTCAACCGTTATCTCCACATCCTTGCCTGCCTCAACGGTCATTTTTTCGGATAGCCTTACAATCGATGGTGCCACGTTTGATCCTGTCAATTTCGCCGAGTCAGTTGTTTTCAACCCATGCTCGTTGCTGATGATCACTGAGTACGTACCCTGACTCTGCGCCTGAATATTGAACAACATCAGTATTGGCCGGGTTGCCCCAATTAAGTCCTTCCCATTGAACTGCCACTGGTAGGTCAACTCGGTTTCATCTTTCGCCTCCACCTCAAAAATGGCCGTGCCACCTAGTTCAACCAACTGATCCTTCAGTGGTTTCACAATCTCCGGCGCAGGAAATCCAGGTTTAACTTCGTTAATGATGCTTCGAAACTTGGCTGCCCCCTCGTATCCTGTTTTTTTGTAAAGCACTTCCCACTGATCGTAATCGCTGTTCCCATCCACCCCGTTGAGGATCACAAACAACGGAATGGCATTTCGCTCGTTGAACTGTCCATAGGCTACTTCTTTGAGATCGTCCGCCACCACCTCCATGCCTGCGTCCTTTACGAATTGATCAGTCCGCTCTGGGTTACTCTCCTCAATATTGATACCGATGACCGTGACTGGCACACCGTGCTCATTGCCATCACGATCATGAAAATACTTGGCCACGTTTTTTTCCACATCGGGTGAAGAGGATCGACAAGGCCCGCACCACCACGCAAAAAAATCCAATACCACGACATGCCCCTCATAGTCACTTAGCTTGAGCGGTTCCTCAGTGATCCGGTTGGTTAATTCGAAATCCTCAGCCACTCCCCCCACTTTCACCGGCTGCGCTTGGCCAAGCGCTTGGCCAAGCACCAACCCAAAGAGAACCGATAATGACCGAACCGTAATTCCGCCTCCCTTTAAAACACTGCTCATTTTTTGAAAATAA
>CAJXAU010000035.1 GCA_913050205.1 uncultured Verrucomicrobiota bacterium | reverse complement strand
CTTTATCCGTGAGAAAACGCCGCACCTCCGGCGGCTCCGGCAACACACCCAACACATCAATAAATGACCGACGAATGAACTCAGCGTCAGTGCAGAGATCGCTCGGGAGAATGCCCAGTTTTTTGAAACGCTTGTGCGCCAGATCGTCGATGAAATTATTCACCGGCAAACCGGCGAAGACCGCATCTCCGAGTTGCCGACTCGTTGGAACCGTGATTCGCGCTAGCGCCACCTCCCCCATGTAACGCACCACGATCACCCCTTCCCCGCTCAACACCCCCACCTCCACCAACCCTGTTTCACCCACCTCCACCAGTTCCTTCTCATTGGAATTAAACTCAGCCAGATGAGTAACATCCCGGCGTAATCCGTTGTCATAGCGCGCCGTCACGACCAACTGCTGTCGAGTCTCTTTTGCGAAACGCCAGTCTTCAGGAAACACCTCAATGCCGGCCAACTTCGGTTCGTCAGGAAGTTGATACACCATCCCCTCCGCGATCCAGTCGTGAATAATCTGATAAAACGGCGAACCAACTTCGAGTCGCCTCCCCCCCTCGTGCTCCACCGCAAGCGTAGGCTTCTTTAGCAACAAACTTTCCGAGGGCAACGCCGGGAAAACCCGCCGTCCGCGCTGATCTTTCACCACCTCGCGATAATCCGACTTCGGATCAAACGAAAAAACTGACAATGAAAAACCGTTTTGCCCCTGCGGTTTGGCGTGGCAACTTCCGCCAGCGCAACCCGCCTTGGCCAATACCGGCAGAACATCCCCCACAAAACTCAATCGGTGATCCTTCGCCGCTGCAGCAACCACCACATCAATCGCGACCACCTGAGACGCTGCCTCCACTCGCACCTTGGCCAAGCCCTCCCCAACCGCTTTCAACACACCACCCTCAGCCGTGACGACGTCAGGGTTGTTGGAGGAGATTAATGCTTCACGGGAGAGATCCTGCATCAGGCCCTTGGCCAAGCGCTGATGAACGAGCAACCGCTGCTGGCCATTCGGAGCCAACTGCACCTCCGCAGGGTAAACCTCGATAGAGGGTTGGGCGGACGTCCCGGTCGCTTGGCCAAGCGACACCCCAAGCAGCAGCAGGCACAGCCGCCCCCAAGACACACACCGAATTGGTAAATCGCAAAACACTCCGAGTCCCGAGAAACCTACGCAAACCCCGAATCTCAAGCAAACACGATTCCGACGTAAAGTCGCAAAAATAAGCCAAATAAATCGAGGGTTTCATCACCCTACACTTGACCGCCCGGAACGCGTTGCGGTACGTTGTCCGCCCCTTGGTGGTGGCCGTAGTTCAATGGTAGAGCCCCAGATTGTGATTCTGGTTGTTGCGGGTTCGAGTCCCGTCGGTCACCCCACTTCTTCCTTTCCTCCCCGGAGCCGATTCATTTGAAATGTTCCCACTTTTTGGGCAACGTGTGCGCAGCCGCACAATGTTTTCCAAACCCACACAGTTCCTGATCGCTGGGCTTGTTGTATTCACCCAAGCGCTTGGCCAAGCGAAAACGGTCGAGCCTGCCCGTGATCCTTCCGGCCAACTATACCGGCACGCCCCCATGCCCAAGGCCACCCGAACGGTCGTCCTTCCGCTCGGCCAAATCCAATATGCCTTCGACACCGAACGGCTCCGGCCACACACGGTTTGGAAAGGGAAGTTGGACTTGTACGGCCCACAATATGCCCACGCAAAACGGCCTTTCATCGCTCAGCCCAACGGGGAAATCCTGTTCGAAAATCCGCCATCACTCCCCTGGCGCCTGACCGAACCGGAAGCAGAATTTAACACCCAGTCTCCGGGCGTCGCGGGGAGGTTCTTCAGCACTTCCACTGAAGGCAAATTTGTTACGCTGCGTTACGAGCTTCTTTTAGAAAACCATCCACCGGTCGAGGTTGAACTTTCCCTTGAAGCAACGGAAAACGGTTTTTCGAGAACACTGACGCTCTCCCCCTGCAATCGACCGCTTTGGTTTTTGGCCAATCGGTTTGCCATTGACAGTAAACACCGTTTTCAACTTCAGGCTCCGGACGATGCGGTTTCCTCTCTTAAAATTCGCACTCAACTCAACTACTCGGAATTGAACATCAACGAAGCCGGAGCCGAAACCACCTTCGACAAAATCGCGATCAACACAGAAGCCAATCTGCACTGGGTGCACATCCCACCCCATAACGCCCCCATCACGTTTCGTGTGATAAACACCTTCGCCGGATTTGCCAAACAACCAGCGACCGCAGCCGAAACGAAAAGTGAACGACTGCTGCTTGGCCAAGTTGGCTCGACACAATTCACGCCCCGAGCTGGCCGCAAATCACCTCACTACTCGATCGAGAAGCTCCCACTGGCCAAGGACTGGAATCTTTTGGTCACCGGCATGGATTGGCTGAAGGACGGTCGCTTGGCAATCTGCACTTGGCCCGGCGACGTGTTCCTCCTCTCGGGTGTGACGGATGATGAAACCGTCACGGTGCGGCGATTATTGTCAGGTCTAAACGAACCGATGGGGCTGCTTGCCCGCGATGGCAATCTGTACGTTTCACAAAAACCGGAATTAACTGAGATTCGCTTCGACGATGAAAACGAATCAGTCACTCTCCGCAGAGTCAGCGCAGACTGGGGATATTCCGGTCACTACAACGCCTTCTCCTACGGCCCCGTCGTTGACCGCAAAGACCGCTTCGTACTCGCGAATGCAGGGCACAGCGGACGTTGGGACATGAAATTCATGGGCTGGGGAATTCGTCAGGGAAAAAGCGGAGCCATGTCGGGCATCAGCTCCGGCTTTCGTGAACCAAACGGTATCGGCATATTTGGTCCGGATCGGGACATTTTCGTCACCGACAATCAGGGCCACTGGACTGCGGTTTGCGAGTTGAACCACCTTCGCCCCGGTCAATATTACGGCCGCCCCTCCGCCACCCCCGATCCCAAGAATCTTTATCGCGGCCGGGCCAATTTTACCCCGCCTGCAGTATGGTTCCCCTACACGCTTGCCAAGTCTGTTTCGGGGATGGCAGAGATCACCGACGATCGATTCGGGCCGTTTCAAGGCCAACTGCTCGTCGGTGATTTTCAGAACGCACTGGTCACGAGGGTGTTTCTGGAAAAGGTAAACGGTGAATATCAGGGGGTCGTTTTCCCGTTTCTCAATGGATTCCGTTCCGGGGTCAACCGGCTTTGTTTCGGACCGGACGGAAACCTGTATGTTGGCGGACTGCAACGCACCTGGGCCAGTATCGCGCCTGACCCAGCCTCACTTGAACGGGTTTCATTCAGCGGCAACACTCCCTTCTCCATCACAAAAGTTGAAGCCAAGCCCGACGGTTTTCAGTTATCATTCACCAAACCAGTGAAACCATCCGCAGCAAACCGGGATAACTTCGATGTTTCACAGTTCCGATACGCCTACCATGCCGGGTACGGTTCACCCCGGCATAATTTTAAGGGGGAGAAAAACAGCCAATCCGCCCTGAACATTACCAGCGCCACCCTCTCGCCGGACCGCAAGTCAATACGCCTGAAGATTGAGGGATTGAAGGAAGGGCACGTGACGGAGTTTCGGTGCTACGATATCCACGACGACGATGGGAAGGAACTCTGGCATATCCTTTTCCATTATACCCTCAATCGAATTCCCCGGTCGTAATGCGCTTGGCCAAGCGCTTGGTTTAGGCTGGTGCCTGCTCCGGGAAAAGTTCCCGCATGTAAGTGGCCAGCGTCTCATTAGTGGGCCCGTAGCCCTTGTGGTACATGTGATACTCCATGTCCTTCATGAATCGCTCTGCCGAGTCGTACCGAACGTCTAAATCCCGCGCGAGTGCCTTCTGCAATATGGCATCCAACCTGAGATCGATATAATCATTCTCCTGTCGAAAGTGCGGAATCGGTTCGTCCACGATTTTCTGCCGCGACTCCGCAGCGTCCACCCCCTCGAATAAGTTTTTCCCAAGCAGCAACTCTGCAAGGATGACTCCATTAGAGAAAATGTCGGATCGCTGATCGGTGACCTCGAAGCTCGCCTGCTCCGGGCTCATGTATTCCGGAGTACCGGAAAGCTGTTCGCCCTCATTCTGCTCGATGAGGCCCGCGGCCTTGGCCACACCAAAGTCGGTTAACTTCACATCCCCCTCAAAACTCATCATGACACTTCGAGGACTGACATCGCGATGAACAATCCCCAACGGCTCACCCTCTTCATTTTTCTTGCCGTGCGCATAGGCGAGTCCGCGCGCGATACGGCTGGCAATAAACACCGCCAACGGGCCGGGCAACTCCTTGCCCTGTGCCTTCATCTCCTTGATGAATCCTGCGAGATTCACGCCACGTATAAACTCCATCACCATGTAGTAGGCGCGCTGATCTCCCTGAAGTTTCACCCCGCTATCCCCCCCCATTCGACGATACAGTGACTTCCCTTCGTCGCCGAAGTTATAAATCTGGACAATATTCGGGTGAATCAAGTCGGCAACCAATTTGCCTTCACCGATGAAATTCTCAATGAATTGGCGCTGCATGCCGAATCGCTCGTGCATCACCTTTATGGCGACCTCCTTGGCGAACTCCTCCGAGCCCATTTGGTTGGCACGAAATACCGCACCCATGCGTCCATCGGCTATCTTTTCCACCACCTCAAACCGGTGTTGGCCATCTATTTCAAACAGGGCTGCCATATGCAAAATGTCGAAGCACCAAACGAAAGTGTCAAGCAAGCCCGATGCCAAAGACTAAAAACCGATGGGCAGAAGTCCGGTTTTAGCCTATGTTGCGGCCAGATGCGCCTCTGCCTTCTCATATCAACTCTTCTCACTACCGCCATCCTCGGTCTTGCGGAAAAGAAGGCGATCAGTGCAGTTGAAAGCGGGATCGATTGGCAATCCAGCGATAAAGTCAGTGCCTCCATCGAGAACTGGCCGCTTGAAAAAGTGCTCCAGTCTCTCAGCGACCTACGCAAATGGCAGGTTCTCGTTGAGCCGGATCTTAAGTCTAGCGTCACCACCCGCTTTAGGGATCTCCCTCAAACTGATGCATTAAGACGCCTCCTCAACAACGTCAACTTTGTGATCATCCCATCACGAACAGGGCCGTCGAGGATGCTTGTCTATGAAACCGCTTCCAAGAATGCCGTTAAGCGCATCGTCCCCAGCAAGCGCTTGGCCAAGCGTGAAAAGCCAAAAAAGGAAGGGAGTGGAAAAATCGACAACGAGTTGATTGTCACCATCGATCCCAAGTCCGGCGTTGATATCGAGGCATTGGCCCGACAACTCGGAGCAAAGGTCAGCGGGAAAATCGATGGCCTCGATATCTATCAGCTCGAATTCGAAAATGCCGAGGAGGCTGACAAGGCACTGGCTCAACTCGAGCAGAATGATGCTGTCACTTCGATCGACAACAATTTCACCATCCAACAACCGGAGCAACTCAGTCCGGTCAACCTCCCTGCCCCGCCGCTGAACCTCCGCCCCGCCTCTGCCGACAAGGACGGCATGGTTGTCGGACTCATCGACTCCAGCGTTCAGCGAAACGGATCACAGGTGAGTGACTTTTTACTGCCGGAGATTTCACTGGCAGGCACCTCCTCCGATCAACCCGGACAGGTGAGCCATGGAACCTCTATGGCGGAGACCATCCTTCGTGGTTTGTCGGCCTCCCTTGAAGGAACACAGGAAACATCGGTTAGGATTTTGCCAGTGGATGTCTATGGTCAATCCGACAACACCTCCACGTTTGACGTCGCCCGCGGAGTTCAGGCGGCCATCGAGGGTGGCGCGGACATCGTCAGCCTGAGCCTTGGCTCAGATCAACCGAACAGCCTCCTTAAGTCAGTCATTCAGGCCGGTTCAAAAGAAGGTGTTCTTTTTTTGGCTGCCGCCGGCAATGAACCCACCGGACAACCGGTCTACCCTGCGGCGCAAAAGGAAGTGATCGGCGTGACCGCCCTGAACCGTAACGGTCAACGCGTCGCCAGCTATGCGAATAACGGTAATTTCGTAGAAGCCGCCGCTCCCGGCGTAGGAGTCACGGTGTTGAACAATCAGACTTTTTTCGGAACAGGCACCTCGTTTTCCACCGCCTATACGGCTGGCGTGGCAGCGGGGATCGGATCGACTCAAAAACTCTCGATGCCACAGGTTCGGGAGGCGATCACAAATAACATGCGGCCACCGGGCACTGGGCCGTAGCGCTTGGCCAAGCGCAACTATTCCTCCTCCAGATCAGCCTCGCGCTCAAACTGCGCCAGCATCTCCGGCAATGCCAAGCGGCCCCGGGCATACTTGGCTGCCTCTGATTCAGGGTAGTCCCACCGACAGCGATTGTAGTAACGAAACGCCATCGGAACATCCTTGTCCATCCGGTAACTCTCACCAGCCCAAAAAAGTGCCTCAGCGCATAACGGATCATCCGGATACCGCTTGGCAAAGTCTTCAAAACGCGAGGCGGCATCCTCGTAGGCCTCCTGTTTGTAGTGGCACTGCCCCCAGCGAAACGCCATGCGGGACGCCAAATCGTGCTCCGGAAAACGCTCAATGAATTTGCCCGATACCCTTGCCGCCACGAGATAATTTTCCTTCAGGTAATAGTACTCGTTTATGCGAATCATCACCTTCGGAATCAGCGGGCTGTCCGGATGAATGGCCGCCATTGCGACATATTCTTCAAGCGCTTGGTCAAAGTTTCCCGCCTCCTCGTGGCACTGCGCCATTTTGTATTGTGCATCAGGAGCGAGGGCATGATCCGGGAACCGCCGGATGATGACCCGATATGATTTGATCGCCTCCAACCAATCCTCCTGCTCCTGTGCAAACTGGCCGAGCAGATAACTCACTCTGGCCGCATATTTTTCGTCCGGAAAATCCTCAGCCAACTCCAACAACACACGACGACCATGATCAAGGTTCTCCTGTGCCTGTTCGATGCGTTCGAGTTTCTTTTGCGACTTGAACAACTCGAAATAACTCTCTGCAATATGGAACCGCGTTTGTGCCGCAAGGTCTACATCCTCAAACACCTTGCTGAACGCAGCCAACAAACCATCCGTCCCGATCGCGATGGAAACCTGCCCCTGCCGGTCGACTGCCTTGTTGGTTGAAATGAGTTGATCGCGATAGACCGCTGTCAGGGTATCCCCGAAAAAACACTCCACGCCACCATCGCCACTGTTCGGTCGGGGATTGCTTCGAGCCACCAACGGGAACGACCCTGTGAAAACTCCACTATGCGTCAGAGTCTCCGTAAGCGTCACCCCTTCGGATTCCCCGCTTGTGGTCTTGATAGTTACAATGACCTGATCCTGTTTTCCCGACACATCCTGATCCTTGTCTTCAACGATCAAAAACAATCGTTCGCCGACGTGCAACGTCTCTACCGGCTCCTCGTATTGGGAGTTCGTAATTTGCATCACACCTTGACTCGACAGCGTGCCGGTTGAACTCAACACAACGGCCTCTCCCTTCGGTCGAGTGTCATCCCGATAAACGGCATTCACAATCTCGGTGCCCATCAAATTCAAAACCCGTACCTCCGCGTTCGATTTTTCATCGCCCCCCTCCTCCGAGACAATCCTGCCAATGAGTCCACCTTGGGTGTCGGGTGTAATCGGAATCATGGCCGGACTGGTTTCGTCACCCAAATTAAGCAATATCTGCCCAACAAATCGGCCTTCCACCAACGCCTGACCCGCCGTAATCGGTTCGCTGTATTGCTCCGGAGCATCCCCGGCAAACTGGGCCGACAGCACGCATTCAACTCGCGCCCTTCTATTTTCCCCAACATCCAATTCCACTTGCAGGCGACTGCCGCTGGTTTTCGCCCGATCCGGATCGACCACTTCCACCGTTAACGGAATGTCGACAGAAACCGGCGCGGCGTTTGTGCTGGCAAATGGCAGTAGTGAGAACTGATGACCGGGTTTTGCCCCTGGTTTGGACAAGTCCGCCGGGATCAATCGAGTGCTCAAAATACGAATCTTACCCTCGGTCGGTTGGTTCACAAAAACCACAGACTCACGAAAATGCTTATGCCCCGGCACCGTGTTTTGCTGGTCCAGATAACGCAAGTAAACCCGATCTCCCGTTTTGAGCTCAAGGCTCGGCAGATCGACTTGCGGGGCCGTTCCGGATTCTTTTTCTTCGCGCTTGGCCAAGCCGTTCGAAGTCTCAACCTCCACACGAAACACACCCGTGTTTGCTCCTGTCTCGACAGCCTCCAACTCAAGCGCTTGGCCAAGGTTCACCTGAACAACCACTGGCACCTTGTCTGGATTCGAAGTCTGGTCCAGATCAAAGTCCGTCACCTCGACAATAATCCGTTCACCTGGCTCCACTCTAAGCAGTTCGTGATCGACCGCCTGCACACCTCCGTCACCCTGTCGCCGAAACTCATACGATAACGGCGTGATCACGCCGTTGAAAAATGTCGCCTTGAGGGTTTGTTCAAGTTGCCTGTTTTGTTGCAATCCACCCTCGGTCAATTCATCCACATAGACCGCCGTGATGCTGTCACCGGCTGCAATCTCGAGGATGTTGTTTTTGGCTAGTTGCAGCACATCCTCTTTCGGGGGGATGATAGTCGTTCCGTTGCTGGAGATATTTACATTTCCCACGCTAACGTAATTCCCGGGGTACTCATCCGCGACCATTTTTATGTGTCGCAACGACCACCCGTTCATCTTGGCTGATAATTTCCCTTCGACCCATTCCAACTCGGCACTCCGGGCGATAGCCGATTCAGTAGCAGCCTCGAACTCTTCCCGTTCCTCCTCGGATAAAACAAAATCAGACAATCGGAATGGGGCAAGATCAACCGTCGTCTTGGCCAGATTTTCCCGTGCTCGCTCGCAACCGACACCGGACTCAACATCCGCCACCCAGGCAACCACCGTGATTGGGTGCGTTCCCGCCTCCAGGTAAAGATCATTAATCGAAACTGTTTCCTCTTCCCCAACCATCGCGACCGGTCGCCCTCCGACCATAACTCCGCCGACGTCGGCGTTCACCGAGAACCGCACCGCGCCAGGCCTGCGCTGTATGAATTGCCCACTCCAAACCACGAGATTTGAGTGTTTCGATTTCTGTTTCGGCTTCAATTCCGATGATTCTGGCATCCAATGAAGTTCTTCCACCTCTGCGGTATCCGTGGGTGCGAGTGTTTGGGCAAGTTTGACCGCGTCATCCCAATCCTCCACCTTTTCCCCTTTCTTTAATTGAAACACTCGCTGAGTGATCCCGGCGGGGGACTTATCGCTGAAAACGAGCATCTCCAGATCAAAACCAAGATCAGTGCTGGTCCCATTCGGTTGGTGTACCTCCGCCGCCAGTGTGTTTTTTCCCTCGCGCAATACAGCAGTCGAAACGGCGAACTCTGAGTACTTGTCCTCTTCATTACTGTTGCGATTCCCGGGTGTTAACGTGCTGAACTTAATTTCTCCGTCGGGAAGATTGTCACGTGCCACCTCCACCCCGTTCAGGTAAAGC
>CAJXAU010000034.1 GCA_913050205.1 uncultured Verrucomicrobiota bacterium | reverse complement strand
AACATGCGCGCCATCTCCACCCGCTGTGTTTCGTTGAGCAAACCAAGCGATTGCAAAGGCGTGTTTGTGCGGGAGCGCTTGACACAACTGGTCTCGCGGTTGGGCGCGTCGAACAGCGTCATCATCGGGTGGGGACTCGTGCGCTTCCAGTAAACGTAAAGGCTACGCCGATAGACCATCCGCCCGGAATCGGCCTTGTAATTTTTCGTGTTGCTGGCCGGATGCGACAGCGCCTTCCACATGCCGGCAGGCTGGTACGGTTTGACGCCCTCCCCGCCCATGTGCGGGTCGAGCAGTTCACTGGCCCAAAGCGCGATGTCACGCAGCACCTCAGCGTCGAGCCGAAAACGTGGGCCACGGGCAAATAGTTTATTTTCCGGATCGTTCAGCGCGGGTCGAAGCGCGGAGCTTTGACGAAACGTCTCACTGCGAACCATCAACCTGAGCATGTGCTTCAAGTCCCAGTTGCTGTCCTGCAGTTCCACCGCAAGCCAGTCGAGCAGCTCGGGGTGGGTGGGGTGCTGGCCCTGCAGTCCAAAATCTTCCGGCGTCCGGACAAGCCCCTCGCCGAACACGCGCTGCCAAATCCGGTTCACAAGCACACGGGCCACCACCGGCTGATCGCGGCTGGTCAGCCACTTGGCCAAGCCGAGCCGGTTACGCGGTGCTCCCTTTGGCAGATTGCCCATGACGTTGAGCACGCCGGGCTGCAGCGGGTCGCCGGTCGGCAGGTTGTACTCGCCGCGCTGCAGGAGCTTGGTTTCGCGCGGCTTGCCGAGCTCCTTCGCGACGAGCGTGGTGGTGAAGGCTTTCTCCACATCGCCAATGCGCTTGGCCAAGCGCTTGGCCGACTCGTGAATCGTCAAACCGGCCTTTTTCCACGGCCCGTTTTCGTCGATAACCATGACCAGACGGGCGCTCTTGTCCGCCTTGTCCCATTTCTGCTTGGCCTCGGACGCGATGCCCTGCGGGTTTTGAAACGTCAATGCCGCCTCAGCCAAAAGTTGGTCGCGCTCAGTCTGGAGTCGCTGCCAATCGTTCCACGACACCTGATCCCGGGGCACCTTGATGACCGGTGCATACTCGTACTTGTTCCCGTCGAGCGGCCCCTCCGCGGTGCTGTTAAAAAACGCCATCAACTCGTAGTACTCCGTCTGCGTGATGGGATCGTACTTGTGCGTGTGGCAGCGCGAACAAATCATCGTCATGCCGAGGAACACCGTGCCCAGCGTCTCGGTGCGGTCGAAGTTGTTCTTCGCCTGAAACTCAGCCGGGATCACGCCGCCCTCCGCGGTGGAGGGATTCATCCGCACGTAGCCTGTGGCGATCAACTGCTCCGTGGACGGGTTGGGGTGCAGGTCGCCGGCAAGTTGCCACTCGATGAATCGATCAAGCGGCATGTTATTGTTCAACGCGCGCACCACCCAGTCGCGGTACGGGTAGATGCCCCGTTTATTGTCGAGATGCAGGCCGTGTGTGTCGCCGTAACGAACGGCATCGAGCCAGTACCGGGCCTGATGTTCCCCGTACTTCGGGTCAGCAAGGAGACGCTCCACGAGACGTTCGTAGGCGTTGGCACCGTCATCGTTAAGGTAGGAATCCAGCAACTCCGGCTCCGGTGGCAGACCGGTCAGCACCAGCGCCAAGCGACGGGCCAAGGTGGACCGTTTTGCAGCCTGCGCAAATCCGGTGCTCTCCGGGAACTGTTCCTTGATAAAGGCATCAACCGGGTGCCCCTTGCTGGGCGGTGTCGGTTTCACCGGGGGGACGAACGCCCAGTGCTTGGCATACTTGCCGCCCTGCTTGATCCAGCGCTCGATCAATTTCCGTTCGTCCGCTGTGAGTTGTTTTTCGGCATCCTCTGGCGGCATGGGATCGTCTGTGTCATTGATACGGGCGATGATCTCGCTCTCCGCGAGCGCGTCGGGGTCGATGGCTTTGTAACCATCCAGATCACGCGTTGCCCCCTCGAACGAGTCGAGCCGGACGAGGTCCTTTTTCTTCGTGTCCGGCCCGTGACAGACAAAGCATTTGTCGGAAAGCACCGGCAGGATTTCGCGTGCAAAATCCACCGGCTCGTTCTCCGCCAGTAAAACCGGGCTCTCGGCCACCAACGCAAATGCCGAGGTTAGTAATATTAAAGTGCGGTCCACACCGGTTGGATAGCCCCGAATGCCGGATTTTTCAAGGTCAACAAAACCGCTGCCGTGAAACGGCGACCTGCGGATCATCAACCACCATGTCGGGATTCGCCGGAAACCATTCACCGTTCATCCCGGTGTACGCCAGGGCATTCGTGTTGGCCGGTGTCGGGCCGGGTGTGTCGAGAACAAACGCCCCCTTCATTACACCGGCATAGGCCTGATGATAATTCATCGGATTCTTAGCGACAACGAATTTGCAGTCCGCCGGCTTCAGGCCAAGCAGGTCAAACTGCTCTGTCATCCAATCGTAGGTTGCATTGCTGCTGACGACGATCTGGACCGGGCCAAGAGCGATCACGGCAGTCGGCCCCATATTTCCGGCCCGGCCATCCCAAATCCCGCCTCGATATATAAAAGCGCCATCACTTAACTTTGCGACCACGCCCTCCACTTCGACCGGTTCGCCCCACTTCGAATCCAGTTGATGACCCAGCCGCAAGCGAACCTGTTCGCCAAGCCCGGCCGAATGCGCCTCTCGAGCCGCGCCCGGATCGACCACAGGCACGATGGCTGTCTGCTCCGGCGCCTCAGCCAGTAGGGCGCGAAGCGCATGAACACTGTCTCCCGTGGCCCCACCGCCGCAACAGTCGGCCGTCTCTACCAGCAGCACCGGGGCGCCCTCGAGCTGAAGCCCCAGCCGCACGGCTTCAACGGGAGAATAAGTTGCCGGCTGCAGCGCAGCGCGATTCTCCCAATACCGCTTGGCCAAGCGCTTGGCCAAGCTCACAGCCCCGACTTCATCGTCGTTTGCCACCACCAGCGTGCCGCCGCCCATGTTCGGCATGTTCAGGTAGGGATGAACCAAAATCGGATTCACTGAATAAATCGCCCCCTTGCCCTCCTGCCGCTTGGCCTCCTGCATCACATCGGCAAACGGCCCGGGCGGATCCGTCTGGCCATGAATCGCACTGACGAGTACCGGCACTTTGGCGATGGCCATCACCGGCTTAAGTCGCCCGGATAGAATCTCGATCATTGCACGGGCGCCGCGTTCGCCGGTTTCAAATGCATCCACGTGCGGGTACGTTTCCCAAGCCAACAGCGCATCCGTTTGCGTTAGCAACTCTGATGTCACGTGTGCATGAAGATCGAGTGTGCCGATGATGGGTACCCGTTCCCCCACCCTCTCCCGAACTGCCCCGGCAAGGTCACCCTCCAAATCGGGCGTGTTGACCGCTGCCCCCGCGCCGTGCAGGCAAAGCAGGACTCCATCGAGTTCCCCCGCGTTGGCCAAGCGGAGGAGCAGTTCGCTTTTCAACTCATCGTAAACCTCCGCCGCAACCGCCCCACTTGGGCAGGCGCTGGCATAAAACAACGGCACCGGCTCGTAACCAGCGTCACGCAGCACCGACAGCATCCCCCCGATCACGCCGGTGTCCTTGGCCAGCAGGGTTTCGCCGGCCAACCACTCCGAGCGCTCAAACGCAGAGCGATCTGCGAGGTGCGAGGTGAAATGGTTGCACTCGATGAAGATACCGCCGACGCCAATTCGGGCAGACATCGTCTTGAGTCACCCAGTCAGTCGAGCCAATAGGTTGACTGCGGCCCAACCGAGTAGCGGACGTTCATCTGCGGCGTCTCAATCGGCACCTGCCCACGGTGCAGCGATTCCACCCCAGCCAGCGTCATTCCGGATGTCAGCAAAGTGCGCTCGGCGGGATACGGAACCTTGCCGGTGATCACCGCGTCCTCGATGTGACGGCAGAGCGGATGAAAAAAGTCCGCCGTCGACGAGCCGTGCGTCGGCATCGGTAAATACATTTGCGTCGAGACGATCTCGCCATTGTCGGCGCGCAAACCGGCGTAGTTGAAGTCCCGGATACTCGTCAGCATCATCGTCGTGCGGAAGCCGTCGTTGTGGTCGATGAAATAAGCAACCGGGTTCGGGAACGTTTTTCGTGCCCACTCAAACGTGATCTTGCCGGTGTAGTAACCGCCCTCGACCGGGAGATTGTGACTGCGCGTGAGCGCCGAGACGACCAACCGCCGTGTGTCCGCATGACGCTTCTCCGCAAGGCGCTCCCAGACTTTCGCCCCACGCATAGCGTGAACTCGGCGAATGCCCACCTCGCCGCCGCGCCGGCGTTCACTCATGCACTGCGCCGTCTCCAGCGCATGGATGTCGTAGCTGTCCACCCCTCCGTAAGCCACGCACACACTCTCCTTCAACGGGACGTTGTGCGGCATGTCGATCGACGGCATCCGGCGCGTGACCGGCAACGAGGAACCGGCGAAAAACGGAAACTTCAGCCGCTTGGCATCGTCCACCATCTCTTTGCAACGCGCCCAAGTCGTCGCTAGGTGCTTGTCATTGAACACCGGCACACCACGACCACTTTTCTCGAACACCTTGACGCATTCCTTGAACCACTCGTAACGGGGATAAAGCGTCTGTCCTTTTTCGTTGCGGGGATACTTGCCGTGCTCGGCGATGATCACCACACCGTCCACCGCCAGTTTGCCCGTGCCCAGCGTCAACGCCTCCTCGATGCTCGGGTAAAGTTTCAGCCCGTAACGCTTCACCCGGTCGCGCCCAAGGTCACCGTTCTCCGGAAACTGGTCAATATACACCGAGGCAATGTCCGTGCGCGGTTCCTGCCAACCGCCGCGCCAGCCGTAGCCAAGCGCCAGCCGGTCGAGAAAATGCTGCGAATGCGAGTGCGTCCGCACCTCGGTGCCAAGAAAGGCAATCCGCTTTCGCTTACCCCCCGCTTGGCCAAGCGCATCGGCGCTGCCCAAAACCGTTGCCCCGGCCAAAAGCCCACACTGCCCAACAAAAGAACGTCTATTGGTTTTCATAAAAAAGGTGATCCAGCGCCGAGACCCTAATCAACCCCACTCACCCTGAAAAGACCATTAACTGATCCAAGAGTAGGCGATGCGGTGAATAAAAACTTGAATGGCAGGGGGGCTTACCGCCAATTTGTCTGCCGCCATTTTCATGAAAAACTTGAGACTCTTTTTAAGTCAATCCGCTCTCGGACTCGCTGTCGTACTCGTGACCGCTCTTGGCACCGGCTGCATCGTGTTGGGCAAACAAAAATCCAACCCTACCCTGTTTAACGGAACCGACCTTTCCGGGTGGGAGATTACCGACTTCGCCGGAGGCGGAGCCGTCACGGTGAAGGACGGAGAGATTCATTTTGCTCAGGGCGAACTGATCACCGGCATCCACCTCGCCCACGACAATGTTCCTCGCACCAATTACGAGTTGGAGGTCGAAGCGATGAAGATCGACGGCGACGACTTCTTTTGCGCGATTACCTTCCCGGTGGGCGAAACGTACGCCACGTTCGTCCCGGGCGGCTGGGGTGGTACCGTGGTGGGCATCTCGAGCATTGACGGGATGGACGCTGCTGAGAATGAAACCGCCACCTTCATGAAATTTGAAAAAAATCAGTGGTATCGCTTCAAGGTACGCGTCACGGGGGAGAAGATTCAATGTTTCCTCGACGGCAAGATAGTCGTCGATCTGCCGCTGGAAGACCGCCGGATTGCCTTACGCCCGGGACCGATCGAGCTGTCGGTACCCATCGGCTTGGCCTCGTTCCAGTGCATTTCAAAGGCCCGCAACGTCAAGCTGCGGCCGATCAATCCTTAACCCGCCCCGCGCTTGGCCAAGACGATCGTCATCACCGGGGTTACCCGCGGCATTGGCCGGGGGCTCGTCGAGGAGTTTGTCCGACTTGGCCACAAGGTCATCGGCTGCGGCCGATCCTCGGCGCAGGTGAATGAACTGCAAAACGCGCTTGGCCCGGTGCATCACTTTTCCGCAATTGATGTCACCGACGACGCCCTCGTTGCCAACTGGGCCAGCAAGACACTTCAGGCCCACGGCGCGCCCGATTTGCTGATCAACAACGCGGCGATCATCAATCGCAACAGCCCCCTTATTGACGTGCCGGTGGCGGAATTCGACGCCGTCATCGACATCAACATCAAAGGTGTGGCCAACGTATCAAGGCACTTTGTCCCGGCGATGATTGAGCGCAACCACGGCGTGATCGTCAATCTCAGCTCCGGTTGGGGCCGCAGCACCTCCCCCGACGTCGCGCCGTACTGCGCCACCAAGTGGGCCATCGAGGGGTTGAGCAAGGCGATGGCCGACGAGTTGCCAAGCGGCTTGGCTTGCGTGCCGCTCAGCCCCGGCGTGGTGAACACCGAGATGCTGCAAAGCTGTTTCGGCGGCGGCGCGGACACCGCCCGCAAGCCGGACGCCTTCGCCAAGGTGGCCGCCCCGTTCCTCCTCGCGCTTGGCCCGAAGGACAACGGCCAATCCCTCACCGTCCCCGCCTGACCCCAGCGCTTGGCCAAGCGCTTGGCCGGAAACGGTTGACAACAACGCCCGGAAGTTCATCCTCGGTGCGTCTCACCGAATTGGCTTATGAAGCAATGGAAGCGTTCTCTCCTGTTGTGCCCTGCGCTTGGCTTGGCGCTTGGCTTGTTTTCCTCCCCCCACTCAGCTCGGGGTGAAATTGTCGGTCACTGGACCTTTGAAGAAGGCGAAGAGACGATGGATCTCATCGGCAACTTCCCCGACCTCGTCCTGCAAGGCGAGGCCGAGGTGATCGATGGTGCCTTGCGCGTCACGGGCGAAGGAACCAAGGCCACCGGATGGGCGGTGACTAACCTGGACGACGGTGACTATTCCGGGCCAATCATTGAGGACCACACGTTGCTCGTGTGGGTCACGCTTGAAGGACTCGACGACACCGCCAGCGGTGGCTCCGCGTTGACGCTGGAGACGCTGGGGAGCGATGAATTCAACGCCATTGCCTTCGCCGACAAGACCGCCAATCAATGGGGTCTCGGCAGCAACAAGAGAGTGCGCACTGAAAAATTGAAGCCCGGTTTTGAGGAAACCAAAACCGGGGAGAAGATATGCCTCGCGATCGTACACGAGACGCTCGGAGGTGACGAGGTGGCCATCACGTTTTATCGCAACGGCGAAATCATCGGCAGCTACGAGACCGAGGAGGCTCCCTATTGGGACACCGACGACACCGAGGTGCTTTTCGGTATCCGAACCGGTGACGCTGACGGCGGCGAGGGCGCGATCAACGCCCTGATCGATGAGGCGCGAATTTATGACGTCGCACTGACGGACGATGAAATCGCCACAATCACCGATGCGGGGCCAGTGTCGTACCGGGTCGAGCTGCTCGGGCAATGGACATTTGAAATCGGACAGGAGACGCTTGACGTGGCAGGAAACTTCCCAGAGTTAATGCTCAAGGGGACGGCTCTCATTGAGGACGGACAACTCAAGCTCAAGGGAGCCGGCGTAAACGCACAAGGTTGGGCCGTCACCGGCAAGGACGGCGGCAAGTACACCGGCCCCACCATCACCAGCAAAACCCTCGTCGCCTGGGTACGGCTACAGGCGCTTTCACAACGGGCCCGGGCTGGGTCGGTCATCACCATCGACCGAATCACGGGAGATCACTTCGACGGCATCATCTTTGCCGAGCGCCTGCCCAACGAGTGGATGTCAGGCAGTTCCGGTTTTCACCGCACCCAGGATTTTGATCCCGGGTTCATCGAGGAGGAGGTGGACGAGTTGATACAACTTGTCATCACCTACGAGGTGATCGACGGAGCGATCGCCATTACCGGCTACCGCAACGCCGAGGAACTCGGTTTCTACGAATCCACCCAGCCATCCAGCTGGCTGACCGGCGATGCCGAGATATTCTTCGGCAAACGGCACGGCTCCACCGCTGGCGGGCCGGGTGGGATCACAGTGGATATCGAGGAAGCCCGCATCTACAGCGGTGTCATGTCATTGACCAAAATCGAGGAACTCCTCGAGGAAGGCCCGGTCAAGCTGAAGGACGACGACGAAGACGGGTTGCCGGACGATTGGGAAAAGGAACACTTTGACAACCTGACTCAGGGCCCGGATGACGACTCGGATGGGGATACGCTGGCCAATATCATCGAGCTAAAACTCGGCACCAATCCCGCAAACAGGGACACCGACGGTGATACTCTGGATGACAACGTCGAGACCGGCACCAGCAAATATGTGGACACCAACAACACCGGCACCAGCCCCATCCTTGCCGATTCTGACCACGATGGGCTATCCGATGGCGTCGAGACGAATACCGGTAAATTTGTCAGCGCAACCGACACCGGCACCAACCCACTCAACCCAAACACCGATAACGACCTCGTCAAGGACGGCAAGGAGGTGGCCGATGGCACCGATCCACATGACTCGACCGATCCACCGGTTGATCCTTCCGAATACCTCGTCGGTCACTGGACCTTTGAGGGCGACACCGAACTGGAGGATTTGACCGGCAACTTCCCCGAGCTGCTGTTGCAGGAAGAGGCCGAGATCGTCGATGGCAAACTCGACGTTGGCGGTAATGGACGCACCGCCGACGCGTGGGCTATCACCGACAGCGACATCGGCGAATACACCGGCCCGACCATCGCCAATAAGACGCTCGTTTCCTGGGTGATCATGCAGAAGATCGGACCCCGCGTTCGGGCCGGATCGGTCATCACGCTTGACACCGTCACTGGCGACGTGTTCGACGGGATCGTCTATGGCGAACGCCAAATGGGACGCTGGATGAGCGGCAGCTCCGGATTTCGCCGCACACAGGATTTTAAGCCCGGCTATATCGAGAAAACCGTCAACGAACACATCATGCTTGCCTTCACATACAAACTGGTCAATGGCCAACTCCGCATCACCGGCTACCGAAATGGCGATGTCATTGGCGAGTATACAACCGGTAATCCAACTCAATGGAGAGCTGGTAACGCCGAGGTCATGTTCGGCATCCGGCACGGGTCGGTGGCCGGTGGCCCCGGCGCGGTGGATGCCTTGATTGAGGAGGCCGCCGTGTTCAATGAGGCCCTGCCGGCAACCAGCATCCGCGCCCTCTACCGCGAGGGGCCGGAAGGCGTCGAATGGAACGTTGAACCGGAAATCCCGACACTCACACTTAAGGTCTCCGGCGATGACTTGACACTCGAGTTCACCGGCACCCTGCAACAAGCCGACTCCGCAACCGGACCGTGGAAAGACACAGGAGAAACAAGCCCGTTCACCCTCAAGCGGAGCAATGCTGCCGGAGCCAAGTTTTACCGGTCCAAAAACTAACCCCTCGCGCTTGGCCAAGCGCAAGGTGGGGATGGCTGTCTCAGCCGTTCTGAATAGGAACCGCCGTCCGGGCGATCAGTTGAAACTCTCGAACTCGTCGGTGTCGGCCATGATGTCGCTGAGCACGGAGAGGCCTGTGAAGACGGCGGAGTCGTCGAGCGGGAG
>CAJXAU010000033.1 GCA_913050205.1 uncultured Verrucomicrobiota bacterium | reverse complement strand
TGCCACCGATGAGACTTTGGTCATCCGCTCCTATGTGGCCGACGGCCCTGCCCGTGGCATCTCGGTCGGTATGCCCAACGGAATCAGCTACTGTTTTGATGCCGAGAAATCCCACGTGGTCTTCGGCTGGTTCGGCGCGTTCATGGACGTCGGGCCGGACCGCGGCAACGGCCGAGGCCGCGGTGGACGCCCGAACCGCACGCTTGGTACCCGTTTCAGTGTCGGTGCGGATGGGTTTCCGCTTCGCATAGGGGCCAAGGCCCCGAAGGAGGTTCAATTCCGTGGTTATCGCCGGGCAAAGAAGGAGGACGTGAGCTTTCGTTACGACGTTGATGGCGTGAGTGTTCAACAAAAGATCACCCCTGCGAAGGCGGGTGTTGGCTTGGCCTATGAATTTACCATTGAAGACGCCAAGGCGGACGTCATTTTCACCGTCGATCGAGACAAGGCCAACGCAAAGTCAACCAAGGGTAAGTGGAATGGTAACGAGCTGACGCTTACTCCGGCCGAGGCCAAGTCGTTCACGGTCGAGGTGATGCAGAAACTCAACTAACGCCTACGACCCACCGCCTTCGATGTTTTCCGCGAGACAGGGCTTGGCCAAGCGCAGCGTGACGCTGCTGCTTCTGGTGGGCCTGTCTGCCGCCGGCTTGGCCAAGCCGTGGCAACGGCACACGATTGATTCCTCCAACAAAGCTGCGGGCAAACTCGGCGCGGACGGAGTGCGTCTGGCCGACGTGAACGGGGACGGCCTTCTCGACATCACCACCGGTTGGGAGCAGGGCGGAGCCATCGTCATCTATCGCAACCCCGGCCCAGCCAAGGCCCGTGCCGCTTGGCCAAGCGTGACCGTGGGCCGCGTGGTCAGCCCGGAGGATGCGGTGTTTGTCGACCTCGACAACGACGGCAACATCGACGTGGTCAGTTCCTGCGAAGGCAGTGCCCGGACGATGTACATCCACTGGGCACCAGCCAAGCGCGGCGACTATTGGAAATCAAGCGACTGGAGGACTGAAGTAATCCCGTCAACCAAGGGGAAGCAACTATGGATGTTCGCCGCCCCGGCACAGCTGGATGGTAAGGGTGCTTCCGAGTTGTTTGTGTCGTCCAAGGGTGGCAACGCCTCCATCGGTTTTCTCGTGCGAAAAGACCCCCACTCGTTGGCCCGTGATGCGGCCGAGTTCGAGTATGTGAAGCTCCGCTCCGCCGGTTGGATCATGTCGCTGGAGCCGTTGGACATGGACGGCGATGGCGACATCGACCTGCTTTACTCCGATCGCAGGGGTGTCAGCCGTGGCGTCGGTTGGCTGGAAAATCCCGGCTCGGCAAAATTCCGAAAATCGACTGCGTGGAACGATCACCTGCTGGGCGGGCAGGGGAAAGAGGTGATGTTTTTGGACGCAGCCGACCTCGATGGCGATGACGACACGGACATCGTTTGCACGACCCGTAACCAGCAACTTTTGATTTTTAAAAAGACCAACACCCGATGGGATGTGGGCACCTTGCCCAATCCCTATGGTCTGCCGCACGGCAAAGCCGTGGCGATTGGTGACGTCAACGGAGACGGTCATCCCGATCTCGTGCACACCACCAACACCGGCGGCAATCGAAACGTCCCCGGCGTTTCATGGCTGGAACAGTCTGGGACGAAATGGGCCGTGCACAACATCGGAGGAAATATCGGCGTGAAATTTGACCTGATCGAGTTGGTCGATTTGGACAATGACGGCGACCTCGATGCGATCACCTGCGAAGAATCCGACAACCTCGGGGTCTTCTGGTACGAAAATCCCCTTAAATGAATTTGTAAACATGATGACGAAAACAAAAACCTGGTTGATGGGCCTGACCGGCCTGTTGTTGATGGGCGGCCTTGCTTCTGCTGATGCAGCGCCAAAGCATATCCCGGCGGGGTATAGTGTTGATACGATCAAGATTCCTGACGAGATCGTGCTGGGGGTGGGGGGCATGGAATTTCATCCCGACGGCCACCTTTTTATCTGCACGCGCGAAGGTGAGGTGTGGCGGTACAAGGATGACAAGTGGTCTCTGTTCGCCGATGGGTTGCACGAGCCGCTGGGTATTTACATCGACCAAAAAACGAAGGAGGTCTGGGTGATGCAACGGCCGGAATTGACCAGACTCATCGACGAGGATGGCGACAACGTAGCCGATGTGTATGAGACGGTGAACTCTTCGTGGGGATTGACTGACAATTATCACGAATACTCCTTTGGCCTCGTGCGGGATCAGTACGGCAACTTTTACGGCACGCTCAATACCAGCCTGAGTTGGCGCGGTTGGGCTGGCAGTCATCGTTGGGATATCGGCCGGGTGCATGACTCCAAGATGGGCCGCTCAGCTTTTTATCGGGGGTGGTCGTTTCAGGTGACACTGGATGGCCGGTTCGTGCCGTGGTCGTCCGGTATGCGTTCCCCCGCCGGCATTGGGATTAGCCCGGACGGGGATATTTTTTACACGGACAACCAGGGCGATTGGAACGGCACCTCCTCCTTGCATCATGTGGTCAAGGGTCGGTTTCATGGGCATCCTTCCAGCCTGACAGATCACCCGGATTATCAGGTGGCCAGTGCTTCAACGGATTTGAAACTGCTCTCCGACTATAAGGATCACGAGCGCAAGGTCGCGGCCACGGTCAAGAGACTGAACCAGATTAGTGTGGCGGATTACGAAAAATTGCGCACGCCGCCGGCGATCTGGTTTCCGCACGGAGAACTGGCCAGCTCGCCCGGTGAACCGGTGTGGGACACGACTAAAGGCAAGTTTGGCCCGTTTGCTGGGCAGGTGTTTGTTGGAGACCAAACCAAGTCGAACATGATGCGGGCACACCTCGAAAAAGTGCAGGGCGAATTTCAGGGGATCGTGTTTGATTTTGTCGATCCGATGCACTGCGGCGCGATGCGGAATCGGTTCGGCCCGAACAACGCGCTTTGGGTGGGGCAGACTGGTCGCGGTTGGGGCTCTGTAGGCGGTAAACGCTTCGGCCTTGAGCGGATCGTATGGGACGGCAAAACCACCCCGATGGAGATGCATCACGTCAGTCTGACCAAGGATGGATTTACGATTGCCTTCACCAAGCCGGTGGACAAGAAAGCGGCGGCCGATGCGGCGAGCTACGCCATCAAGCATTGGGGCTATGAATACCGCGCCGAGTACGGCTCGCCCAAAGTCGGCACAACTGATGTGAAGCCGAGCAGGATTACCGTTGCCGAGGACGGAAAGTCGGTTCACCTGTCGATGGATCTCGTCAAGGATCGAGTCTACGAATTCGTTATTCAATCCGCCCTGACCGGAGCGGACGGCAGCAAGTTCACCAATCCCCGCGGCTGGTACACGCTGAACTATTTGCGTTAAGAAGCGGTCTCAAAATTCTCCGGCCACCGGATTTCAACGCCCCGCTTGATGAGGGTGTTTTGGAAATCGGCCAACTGTTTTTTGCTCCGATAAAAATGTTCGGGTGTTGTGGCTTGGGCGATGGATTCGCTGGCTAAAATGCCGGCGACCTCACCGATGTTCCATTCAACCGGATGCAGTCGGTAGCAGCCATTGGTTACGTGTGTCGTGCCGATGTTTTTTGATGCCGGGATGAGGTTTTTTAACCGACGGGGGATAAGTGCCCCGAGGGGGATCTCAAACGGAAGGGCTGCGAAGTCGATATAATTGTCGCCCCCAGTACTCGGGTGAAGGTCGATTTGATAATGCCCGATGCCGACCGAGTCCGGATAGCGTTTGGCCCGCAATCCTTTGCTGTTCTTCAACCCTAAAACCTTCATCCGGTTTTCCACGCCGCAATGCTGCTCAAGGATAGTGGATAGAGACTTGATTCGGCGGGATTCCCTAACGTAAGGGAACTTGGCCATCCCATCGTCGGTCCCCATGACATCATTTCGCAATCTCAGTCCCGGCCAGCCCCGACCGCCGTCGTCTCGCGGCGCCTCGGTTTGCAGCCAGTAAAGCAGTGACAGACTCAACTGTTTCGAGCGATCGATGTGGCGTTGTCGTTCTGCAGCAGTGACATCGACAAGGTTGCCCAATAGATAATCGTTCTGTGGCCAGTTGATCAGGCTGACATCCCTCAACCCGCTATGTGGCATGAAGTTTTTGGCGGCAACAATTCGCCGATACGTCCAAAGATTGATGATCCCGAGTTTATGCGGGCCGGTGGGGTTGAAGCCCAAGCGCTTGGCCAAGCCGCTGGATGGGTGCGTGTAGGTGAAATCGAGCAGCCTCCCCGGCCAAGGGGGAGTGATGTCGGGCACGAACGCTTTCCAAAAATCGTATTCGCTTGGCTTGTCGATGGTGTGATTTTCGCCTTCAGCGTGGTCAACGGCGAAGCACATGGTGAACGCCTGTTGGTTTTCCGGTGAGGCGTTCTCCGGCATGTGCAGTTCACCCGTGGTACGTTTACCCTCAGTGCCAACTACGTGTTCGCACTGGGCCAAAGGCAACAGGTCTCCCAACTCCGTTGCATCGGCAAAAAAACGACCGTGCAGAACCAAGTGGGCGTTTTTCCTGAGATCCATCACCTCGACTGATTTGATTTCGTCGTTGTCGGTTTCGACTGCCGTGGGAATGGTTTCCTTCAGTAACGTCAGTTTGCCAGATGCAACGAACGGTCTCAGCATGGCCTCGAGACAAGCCAGGGCCACACGTGGTTCGTGGCATAACCGGGATACGGAACCGCTTCCGGGGTTCAGGTTTTTGCGATCTCTCGCTGCTGGTGTAAGTGGGTAATTTTTTTTGTAGTAATTGCGAATGGCGTTCCGCAGTTCCCGATACGTGCGTGTGCAGCCGAAACTCTCGATCCACTTGTGCTCATCCGGAGGGACACCTTGCGACGTAAGTTGACCGCCAATCCAATCCGTTTCCTCGGTCATGATGACGCTCAACCCGGATCGAAGCGCGGAGAGCGCGGAGGCGCATCCTCCAAGGCCGCCGCCGATCACGACAAAGTCTGCCTTCAATTCCCTTGCCGATTTATTGAGCGTGCGGCAGCCGGTCAGCCCCATGGAAAATGCGGGCACGCCGAGTCCCACCTTGGCCAGACTCTCGCGGCGGTTGATTCGATTTTGTTGAAAACTCATCCTCTTGAGCGTGTGGCTGAGATGTTCAGTATCGCCTAACGATTCACTTTTGTTAATCCTGCCTGCGCTGGGTTCGATTGTATGGATCGATACGACATCAGGAAAGACTACGCGTGGAACTTTGACCATGCGCCAGAGCCTGTTGTGGGCGATGTGCCGGCAGTTGACGGTGACTGGACGTACTGCGGTCAACCGGTGGACTCGCCGCTCGGTATTGCGGCCGGGCCGCTGCTCAACGGACGGTGGCTGCTGTATTACGCCTCGCTTGGCTTTGACATCCTGACCTACAAAACCGTACGCGCCCGGGAACGCGAATCGTACGGTTTGCCCAACCTGCAGCCGATTGCTTGGCCAAGCGGGAAGGCGTTACCGGAGGAGGTCGATACGACCACGGCAATGGAGGGAAGTTGGGCAATCTCGTTTGGCATGCCGTCGAAGCCGCCTCGTTTTTGGCAGGACGACGTCACAGCAACGCGGTCGCGCTTGGCCAAGGGCAAATTTCTCAGCGTCTCCGTGGTGGCGACACCGGGGCCGGATGACTCAATTGACGACGTGGCAGCGGACTATGCTCGGTGTGCCCGTTGGGCAGTGGACAGCGGCGCGGACGGGGTTGAGGCCAACTTCAGTTGTCCCAACGTGAGCAGCGTGGACGGGCAGTTGTTTTTGAATGCCACCGATGCCGGTATCGTGGCTGCTCGACTGCGGGAGGCGGTGCCGAAAAAACCGCTCCTTCTTAAGGTGGGGCATTTCACAGATAAGGAGCGCGCGCGGGCATTTTTTGAGGCGGTGGCCCCGCATATCGACGCGTTGGTCATGGTCAACGGGGTGTCGACGCGCGTGCGTAATGCCCACGGTGAGTTGCTGTTTGAGGGACGGTGTCGGGGCATCGGTGGCGAGGCAATTCGCGGGTTGGTTTTCGAGCAGTTGGCTTGGTTTGCCGGCTTCATTCGAGAGAGCGGTCGCCCGGTGCGCCTGATTGGTGTGGGTGGTCTTGGCCAGGCGGCGGACGTCAGCCAAGCGCTTGGCTTGGGTTGTGAGGCAGTACAGTTTGCCACCGCGGCAATGCTTGACCCCGGTTTGGGCTTGGCCATTCGGAAGGAGGGTTTTTAATGGCGGCGATGATTCGATTGGGTCTAACCGGCGGCATCGGGATGGGCAAGTCCACTGCAGCAAAGTTGTTGGCCAGTCGCGGTGCGAAAATATCCGATTCCGACGAAATCGCCCGTGTACTGGTCGAGCCGGGCCAACCGGCACTGCTGGCAATTGTAGAGGCTTTCGGTACGGGCGTGTTGCAGTCTAATGGCGCTCTCGATCGGGAGCGCGTTGCGAGTCTGGTTTTCGGGGATGACGTGTCCCGTAAAAAACTGGAGGGTATTTTGCATCCTCGTATCCGCGAGACGTGGCAGAGTAGCCTGACAAGCTGGGCGGAGAGGGGTGAGTCGATCGGGGTGGCGATGATCCCTCTGCTTTATGAGACCGGTTGCGAGGAGGCGTTTGACAAAATTGTTTGTGTGGCCTGTTCACCTGAAACTCAGCGGGAACGTCTCCGCCAACGTGATTGGAGCGACGAGGAGATTGACCGGAGAATCGCCGCGCAGTTACCAGTCCGGGAAAAAATAACACGGGCCGACCACGTGGTTTGGACCGAAGGTTCCCTTGAAGCGCACGCGGATCAATGGGATGCCTTGTTGGCCTGCTGGTCTTCGGAATCCTCGACTGTTGCCTGAACCTCAACCGGTGGCTGTGACTCGGGGAGGTCTTCTTTTTTTAGACCCGCCATCGCGAGCACCCATCCACCGTAAACTGTGCCGGCGATACTGATCGGAATGCCGGCGAGCACTCCGGCGATCAGTCCTCTCAAAAACGCCTGTCCGAAGGAATCCTTGTTAAGCAGTTTTTGAATGAGAAAAACACCGACGCCGCCGGTAAGGAAGGCGAGGGCACAGGTAATCGGCGTTGCGAGTCCGGCGGTCATGGCATTGCCGACAAAGAAAAAGTTGTCGATTAGAAATATCCACGCGCCACTCAGGCGATGGATGCGAAGCTTTTTGACATGGCGCATTTCCGCCGGCGTTTTCGATTTTTGACTCATTTCTGCTTGCGACTATAACGGCTCTCGTCCGTCATAGCCAGCGTCGAGTTCGTGCCAGTGGGCGATGTCTTCCTCACCTTTTTCCCAGCAAAGAAAGACCTCGCGTGTGCCTCGGCGTGAGGGAAAATCGATGAGACCGCGCTCGGAATCCTTCAATTGAATGTCGTGCTTTTTAAACGCCTCGTAGATCGCCTGCATGGCAAAGAGTACCTTGAGGCTGTTATTGACGGATTCGCCCCCGACATCCGACTGGGCGCTGACGAGATTGGATACGCGTTGGCTGAGTTTCTCGTGTTCCTCCCGCAGGCGGGTGAGATCTTCCAGCCACTCGGTGATCTTCGGTAGCATGGCTCTGGCCTCGGCCAGAGTGTAGTGCTTTTTGTAGCGGTACGGCATCAACCCTCCTTTTTGGTAGGGTTCAGTTTCTTGCGGAGCGACTCGTTCGGCGTGATCTCGTAGGAGCGTTGCCACGCATCTCTGGCCTTGTCCGCTTGGCCAAGTTTGTGGTGGACATTGCCAAGCTGCTCGAAAAGGTAGGCGTCTGGCGCCTTGGCTTTGTTCAACTGGACGTCCAGCAACTCATTGGCACGCTGCCAGGCCGCTTTGGCTTCATCCGCTTGGCCAAGCGCTTGGTGCGCGTCGCCGATGTGCTCGAAGATGGTTGAGTCCGGTTCGTCCTTGGTCAGCTCGGCGGCTCGCAGCAACTCGGTGAGTGCCTCGTCGAATTTGCCCTGTCGAAAGTAGAGCCAGCCGAGGCTGTCGACATAGGCGGCGTTGTCCGGTTCGAGTTCGTTGGCCTTGATGATCAGTGTGGAGGCCTCGTCGAGGTTGCGATTGATGTCCGCCCACATGTAGCCGAGGTAATTCATCGCGTTGTGATACTCCGGCGACATCTCGATGGCCTTGTTGAAAATCTTCGCTGCGGTGTCGTACTGGCGGTTGCGCTCGTAGGCGGCACCGAGTTGAAAATAGAAAAAGTGAGTCAGCCGATTTTGTTCACCGGCCTGCGCGAGTTCCTCGGCTTCGAGCAGGTTTTCGATGGCGTTGGGAAATTGGTGCAACGAGCTGTGAGCCAAGCCGGCATAAAACCGGTTGATGAACTTGGCCTTAAACTGCTTGTCGGCTTTCTCGAGTGTTTCGAGTGTTTTTTTTGGGGTGTCCTGAAAAAGCTGCACGCTGGCCAGTTCGTAATAGGCCGGCTCAAACTTCGGGTTGATTTTCAGTACGGTTTCGAAATGAGCCGCCGCCTCGTCGAGTTTGTCGAGATCCCGCTTGATACCGCCGAGGACAAATAGGGCGCGTTCGTTGGTGGGGCGGGAGCGGAGGATGGCCTCGAGTTGCTTGGTGGCGTCCTCGGTTTTTTCCTCGCGGAGATAAAGCTCGGCGAGTTGTTCGCGTACCCCGATGAGGCTCGGGCTCAACTCGATGAGCGAGACGAACAGGCGGATGGCCTTCTCATTTTCGCCCCATAGCTTGTAGTAGTCGGCCAATCGATGGATCATCAGCGGACTTTCCGGCTTGAGTGCATCGGCTTTGTCGAGCGCAGCGATGATGCCGGTCTTGATGTCGCTGATCTTGGATTTAGCGGCGAGGCCGGTATCGCGGTAAAGGTCGGCGATGCCGATCCAGAATTCCGGCTGCGGCTTGTCCTTGGCTAATGCGGTGTCTAGCACCTTGAAGGCCTCATCAAAGCGCTTGGCCGCAGAGTGGAGCTTGGTCAGACCGCGAATGGAAATCAGCGTCGGCTGGCCTTGTGCCACGGCTGTTTCAAATGCCGCGATGGCTTCGTCCATTTGGTTGGCCTGTTGGTAGGCGAGGCCAAGCCATTCGTGGGTGGCGACGGAGTCGGGATTGGCTGCTTGGCCAAGCCGCAGCACCTCGATCGCCTTGTCGCTCTTTTTCTTTTGGAGATAACGCCGCGCGGTCAGGATGACGACCGATTCCTGCTCGGGATCGGCCTTGGCGGCGGCCTCGAGGTGCTTGAGGGAGTCGCTTGGTTTTCCGCGAAACTCAAAACTGCGACTGGTGAGATAGTGGGTAAGCCCCTCGACCCGCGAGCGGAATGCCTTGTCCTTCGGTTCTTCGAGTTCCTCGAGGTTTAATCCCTCAATGCCGGAGGGCACACCGGGAGGCGGTGCCGCTTGCGGCACAGTGGCGCAACCGACTCCGGCCCAGAGCAGGGCGAACCCGATTGTGAGTTTCGTATGTAGGCCGCTTTTCACGGGAGGGGGCACGCGCTCGACACTCCACGCCCGGCCAAGACAAACAAGGTGGAATACCCGAGCCGGCAGCCGGAGCGGCGGCGGCGTTAGCCTGACAGATTATTTCTGCCAGGTACGCTTCTTATGACGATTTGCGCGTGATT
>CAJXAU010000032.1 GCA_913050205.1 uncultured Verrucomicrobiota bacterium | reverse complement strand
TGGCGATCACAACCAGCAACTCGATCAGCGTGAAGCCCTTGGCCAAGCGCTTGGCCAGACGGCTATTTCGAGATGTCGAAACAGATGAGATGATCTTCGCTGCGAACATAAAGTCGTTTGTCGGAGAGGATTGGAGCAGCCCAGCAGGGGTACTTCAGCTCCGGAACCTGATGGCGGCCAAGCTCGACCGGCTTGGCGGGGTTCGCCTCGAACAACCCCAACAGGCCGCCTTCGCCGAGGACAAACAGCTTGTCCTCCGCAAGGACAGCGGAGCCACGGCCATACACATTTGGCTGCTTGGTGGTATAGCCGCGCCAACGCTCCTCCCGGTTCCACTTAACCTTACCGGTGGCCAGTTCCACGCATCGGAATTGCGAGTCCGGTTCGTTGCGACCACTGAAGGCATAGAGATGGCCCTTGTGCAGGATTGGCGTGGTCCAGTGAATCTCCAGAGTCGGTTCAAGCCGCCGGTTGGCCTTGCGTCGTTCGGTCGTACTCCAGATCTCGGTGAACGATTTGCCATCCTCGCCGACATCCAAAAGGAATGAGCCAACGCTGTAGTAGGCGGCGGAGCAGAAAACGCGGTTACCGGACACCACCGGGTTGGCGGCGTTCACCGACTCATTCACGCGTGAACGAAACCAGCGACTGAACAAAACCGAGCCGTCCTTGGGATTCATCCCGACCAACCCCTGCCGCGTGAGGCTGAACAGCATGCGCCTGCCGTGCACGGTGGCCAGCGTTGGCGTGGCGTAGCTGGCCAGTTTTTCAAAATTGTTCCAGCGCACGAGCGGTTCGCCGGGCCAGCCGATGGCTGGTTTACCTTCCCACGTTTTTTGGCCGACGCTTTCCCAGACCGTTTCGCCGGTATTCTTGTTGAACGCGACCATCGTGGAATTTGGTTGGCCACCCACCATTACGATCAGCAGATCGCCCTCCAGCACCGGTGAGGCGCCAACACCAAAGAAAGCCTCGGGGACCTGAAATTCCTCAGCCGTTTTTCGCTGCCAAACCGACTTGCCGGTTTTTACGTCGAGACAGTGAAGCACGCCCTCCGCGCCGTAGGTGAAGCAGTGTTTCTCAGTGAGCAACGGCGAACAGCGCGGGCCGTTGTTGTAACCAAACGGGTCACGGTAGCGGGTGGGGTAGCGGTGTTGCCAAACCGGCTTGGCTGTCTTTACGTCGAATGCTTGGACGATCTCCTCATTCTTGACTCGGTGAAACAAAACCAGACGCCCGTCCCGGATGGCCGGTGCGCTGTAGCCGGTGCCAATCTCCTTTTTCCAAAGCACCTTGGGGCCGCCACTTGGCCAAGCGCTGAGCAGGCCGGTCTCGGTGGAAACACCGTCCGAGGTTGGCCCAAGAAAATGAGGCCAATCCGCTGCGTTCCCCTTGGCCAAGCCAAGCGCCGCGATGAGGATAAGCATGGGGACAGATGCGATCCGCCGGGCGTTGTTCTTCCAGACATTGGCGACCCGTGGGCAACCCCCAATGCCGTCGCGAAGTTTCAAATTACCAATTTCAACGATGAACACCCGGTTTTTGTAATCAAACGTCCCTAAACTTGAAACTGAAAACTTGAACCTTGAAACTAAATCCCGCGGTTCATTTTCCAGAGCAGGGCCGCGCCGATGCCTTGGAAAAGAAAGTTGGGCAGCCACATCCACAGGTGCGGTGCGAGGGCGGGGGAACTCTCAAGCGCTTGGGCGAGGATGATCAGCCCGTAGTAGATCGCCACTAATCCCAGTGCAAAGGCGATGCCGATGTTGGTTTCCCGGCGATTGCCCCGGATGGCCAGCGGGATGCCGATCAGCGTGAAGCCGATGCAGGCGAATGACAGGGCGACTTTCTGGTGCAACTGCACCCGGGCAGGTGTGGCGTCGGTGCCGTGCTGTCTAGCCTCGGCGATTCGCTGGCGTAGTTCGCTGAAGCTCATTTCCTTGAGCTTGGCCGAGCGGAGGGTGTTGATTTTTTCCTTTTTACCAAGCGTCATCGGTCCGTACTTGGAGTAGACGAACGTCCGTTCCTTGTCCTCGCTGAATTCGAATCCATCGACTGATTTCAACGTGAGCATGATCTGCTGCGTGTCGGGGTTGACCTCGAGCGACGCCTGCTCAGCGTTCATGCGCATTCGTAGATTTTGGGTTTCGTCGTATTGATAAATTGTGACGTCATGCAGGTTGTTGCCATCGACGTGATCAACATAGACTCGGTAGCCGGGAAAATCGGTATAGCCCTTTTCCTGAATCAGCGCCGAGGCCTTGGCCAGGCCGTACTCGAAGATCATCGTCTTGTACGCCGCACGGCATTGCGGGCCGACCTGCAGATTTATCCAGCCGCAAAGTACCGACATCAGCGCCCCGATCAGCAGCACTGGTGCGGTCAGGGAAAGCAGGCTGATGCCTCCGGCTCGGGCGGCGGTCAGTTCCTGGTCGGCGCTGAACCGCCCGAAAACGAGCAGGGTGGCGGTGAGCATCCCCATCGGGAGCGAGTACACGAGCACGAACGGGACGAGCAGCCCGATCGCCTTGAACAGAAAACCGGGCGAAACCTGCCCGGAAGCCATCAGCGCGGCGATCTCCTTCAGCAGATTGCCCAGCAGAAGCACGAATGTGAACACCAGTACCGTCATCAGCAGGGTGGCCAATGTCTGTCGAGCAAGGTAAAGGTGCAGGGTTTTCATTCCGGGTTCGCCGGGTGCGAACGCGCGACATTGTTGGAGTCGCTTGGCCAAGCACGCAAGATTATTGCCGCTTGGCCAAGCGATGTTGGGGCGTTTACAAAACAAATCGCTTGGCCAAGCGTATGGTGTTGGGCCATGCTTTTCGCGTTTTACGACCAAACCCGATGAGCGAAACCAACCCGAACCAATCCCAACCGACCCCGCCACCTGACGACCACGAAGAGTACGTTCATGAGGACGATACCGTTATCGGCCAAGCGCTGAAGTGGTCGGGAATCGCTGCCGTATTCTTAATCGTCGCCGGCTTCGTGGCGTATACCGTGCTCAAGCCCCGAGACGAGGTTGTCGAGGCGGTGAACACCGAGGTGGTGGCGCCGGAGCAGCGCGAAGTGCCTGCCGAGGCATCCGTGCCGCAATCAAAATTCACTGACATCACCGACACAGCCGGGATCGGGTTCACCCATAACAACGGGGCGACTGGCGACAAGTTGTTGCCTGAATCGATGGGCAGCGGAGTGGCGTTTTTTGATTTTGACGCAGACGGCGATCAGGATTTGTTGTTTACCAACGGAACTTGGTGGGAGTGGGATTTGGAGAAAAAACCGGAGTTGAAGCCGACCACGGCAGTGCTGTACCGCAACGATGGCAAGGGGGGCTTTGTGGATGTCACGGCCGATTCCGGATTGGATATCGCGTTTTACGGAATGGGCGTGGCGATCGGGGACGTGGACAACGATGGTCTGCCCGATGTGTACCAGACTGCGGTGGGGGGGAACCGGCTGTTTCGAAACCTTGGCAATGGAAAGTTCAACGATGTGACCCAGCAATCCGGTGTGGCTGGTGGCGAAAAGGAGTGGAGTACCAGCGCGGCGTTCACAGACATCGACAATGACGGCGACCTCGACTTGTTCGTGTGCAATTATGTGCGTTGGTCGCGCGCGATTGATTTTGAGGTAAACTACACGCTCGTGGGGGTGGGCCGTGCGTACGGGCCGCCGACGAATTTCGAGGGCACGTTCCCGTCGCTATTCCGCAATGACGGCGAAGGCAAATTCACTGACATTTCCGATTCCGCCGGGGTGCAGATTCGCTCGAGCGCCACGAAGGTGCCGATGGCCAAGTCGCTGGGTGTGTCTCCGGTCGATCTTGATGGGGACGGCTGGGTGGATTTCATCGTGGCCAACGACACGGTTCACAATTTCGTGTTTAAGAACAACAAGGATGGCACCTTCACCGAGATGGGTGGCATCAGTGGCATCGGGTTCGACAACAACGGCAAGGTGCGCGGCGCGATGGGGATCGACGTGGCTCGGTTTCGAAACGATGATTCGCTCGGGATCGGCATCGGCAACTTCGCCAACGAGATGACTGCGTTGTACGTCTCCACACCGAACAACCAGCTTTTATTCACCGACAACGCGATCACCGAGGGGGTGGGGCCGGACAGCCGGTTGCTGCTGAAGTTCGGCCTGTTCTTTTTCGATTATGACCTCGACGGTTGGCTCGACTTGTTGACGGCCAATGGCCATCTCGAGGAGGAGATTACCAAGGTGCAGAAAAGCCAGTCTTATGCGCAGCCGGCGCAGTTGTTTTGGAACTGCGGCGGCACACCGGCCATGGGTGGGTTTGCCACGGTGGACAGCAGCAAGGCTGGAGAGGACTTGTTCAAGCCGATCGTCGGGCGTGGTTCAGCCTATGCGGACATCGATGGAGATGGAGATCTCGACGTCGTCTTCACTGCACTGCACGGCAAGCCGCTGCTACTGCGCAATGATCAGGCGCTGGGCAACCGCTGGCTGCGGGTGAAGTTGGTTGGCAAGGCGGCCAACCGCGACGGTGTCGGCGCGGTGCTCAAGATCAAGTCGGGCGAGACTGTGCAGTGGCGACTGGTCACGGCAGCGCGCAGTTATCTGTCGCAATCGGAAACGGTGGCCACGTTTGGGCTGGGGGCGGAAGCCAAGCAGGCAGAGTTGACCGTTGTGTGGCCGGGCGGAGCTGAACAGGTGATTGCCGTGCCGGAACTCGACACCACGCTGGTGGTTGAGCAGCCCTGATTTTACAGCCCGGCCTTGACCTGCTCGGCCAGCGCTTGGCCAAGCGACCGGGATTCGCCCAACCCGCCGCTCACGTTTCCTTGGCTGAACGCGGTTCCGTCGCCAAATGAAATGCCGGGCATGTGGATGGTTTCGTTTTTCACCTCGGCATGAGCGGCGACCGGACTTTGGCAGCCACCGCCCATCGCGCTGAGAAACGACCGCTCGGCCTCAGTGCAAACCTGTGTGTTGAAGTGGTTGAGGCGCTGGCAGAGCTTGGCCAAGCGCTCGTCGTTTTCCCGAATCTCGATCCCGATCGCGCCCTGTCCAACACAGGGCAACATGTCGCCGGTCTCAATGATGGTTGCACAGAGGCCATCGGGAACGGCGTCGCCCCGGAGGAATCCGTCCCGGCCAATCTCAAAATTCAAACGACGCAATCCGGCATGGGCGAGAATGGTGGCATCAATCTCCGCGTTGTTGGCGAGTTTCTCGAGCCGGGTGGGAACGTTGCCTCGAATCTCGACCACTCTCCATTCGGGCCGAAGCCGTAGGAGTTGGGATTTGCGACGCGGACTGCTGGTGGCCACGGTGAGTGTGCCGGGCAGGTCGCGGATGCCCAGCCCGGGGTCAAAGCCCCTTCGCTGCGAGTGGCCGGGTGACCATTCCTCGACGTCTTCCGCAGCGGCTGCCTTCTCAAGAAATGTCTGGTCGCGGTAGACGATCACCTCACGCGGATCCTCGCGCTTGGTGATGGCACCGAGTGTGAGGCCGGGTGGAAGTTCCGTGGGCAGATCCTTCAGGCTGTGCACCGCGAGATCGGCCTTTTGCTTGACCAGTGCCACCTCGAGTTCCTTGGTGAACAGGCCCTTGGGGAGAGATTGCCCCGGCTTGACGCCCTGCGTCTGCAGCTTGTCGCCGGTGGTTTTCATGATCTTGATCTCGAACGTCAGTTTTGGGAATGCCTTCCGGCACTGGTCGAAAATCATGTTCGCCTGCGCCAACGCAAGGGCGCTTCCGCGGGTGGCGATGATGATGTTGTTTGTGTCGAACAAAGTTTTTTGGAGGAAGTCAGGCGCCGGCCTGCTGCCCGTTTAGGTTGAGTTGGGTTCGGTTGGGATGCGCCCGGAGGCCCTCGAGGAGTTCGTCGCGTTTTTCTGCGATCAATTTTTCGCAGTGTTCCAACTCGGCCTTTCGTTGCTTGAGGTATTGCCCGGCAATGGTTTGGAGATCATCAATGTTGTAGACGTATACGTTTTCCAGTTGATTGCAGTCCGGGTCGATGTCGCGTGGCACGGCGATGTCCACCAATAGCAGCGGCCGATGACCTCGCTTGCGAAGCATCTCCTGCAACTTGTCGCGGGTGAGCACATAGTGGGGCGCGGAAGTGCTGCTGATGATGATGTCGATCGACTTGAACTCCTCCTCCCAAGTGTCGAACCGGATGGCGCGACCCTCGAGTTCGTCGGCGAGCGCCACCGCCTTTTCGTGGGAACGATTGGAAACGAGCACACTGCTGGCCCCTCGGCTCTTCAGGGCGCGTGCCGCCTTTTCGCTCGTGTCACCGGCTCCAATAACCAAAACCTGCTGCGACTTGAGCGAATCAAAAATCGACTCCGCCAACTCGACTGCAACCGAGCTGACCGAGATGCTCCCTCTCTGAATCTGTGTCCCGGTGCGGATGAGCTTGGCCACGTTGAACGCCTTTTGAAACGTCTTGTTCAACTTTGTGCCGGTGGCCTTTTCTGCGAGCGCAAGCTGGTAGGCCTGCTTGAGTTGGCCAAGGATTTCCGTCTCTCCCAGCACCATCGAGTCCATCCCGCACGAGACGCGGAAGAGGTGGTCAACACTCTGGGGATCGCTCAGCGAGTAGAGGGCTTCGCCGGGTTCCTCTTCGATGCCATGAAAGTCGCACAGGAACCGGCGCAGCGCTTGGCCAAGCGCTTGGTCGGGTTCGTTGGACGTGGCGTAAATCTCCACGCGATTGCAGGTGGAAAGGATCACCGCCTCATCTGCAATGCCGCGTTCCCTCAATTGGCCAAGCGCCTCGGTCAGTTGGGCATCAGTAAAAGCGAACCGTTCCCGCAACTCAACCGGCGAGGAATGGTGACTCAGTCCTGTGACAACAATGGGCACGATTTACGGGGTGGGATTGTGAATGCCAGATAGCAGGTTCGTTCCCCAAAACGTGAGGATGACAAAACAAAACGCGATGATCGCCAACCATGCGTAACGGCGTCCGCGCTGGTCAAATCGAAGGTGCGAGAGCAGCAATCCACCGTAAATAGCCCAGACGAGGAATGACCAGATCGTTTTGGAATCGCTCCAGAATGGGGTGCCCGGCTCCACAAATGCGGCGCCAATACCAACGCCAATCGTGAGCAGCGTTAACCCGACGACTAGCGCGGCGGTGATGATTTTTTCCAGTCGCTGGATGGGGGGCAGCAGGGCGAACAGCGCTACTGCTCGGTGGGATTTCAAATTGCGTTCCTGATTTAGGAACATGCTCCCGGCCGTGGCGCCCAGACCGAACGCGCCGTAGCCCAGCAGGATGATAGGTACATGCAGACTGAACCAGTCGCTGGAAAAGTTGGGTTGATTGTCAACGTACTCCGTGTCCAGTCCTGGCCAGAGGGCAAACAGCCCGAAGCCGAACAAAAGCGGCGATGTGAACA
Organism: uncultured Verrucomicrobiota bacterium; assembly: GCA_913050205.1. GTDB lineage: Bacteria > Verrucomicrobiota > Verrucomicrobiia > Limisphaerales > UBA1096 > UBA1096. Next base: position 2,567 of record CAJXAU010000032.1, on the reverse strand, counting down.
CACCGAGAAACCGCAGCTTGGGAAGTAGCCCAAGCGCGAGGCTGCCGGCCGTGATCGTCCATAGGACAAAGGCGGTGGCCTCGTACAGGTTGTTTACCGGGCATTGGTTAAGGGAAAAGCCGCGCTTTGCCATGGCAACAGTGTGTAGCGCAAACGCGAAGGCGAGCAGGCCGTAATGAATCCAGTTGTCTCGCTGAAAGCCGCGCCGCCAGATGAATATGGAATACAGCATGCCGATGCCGTAAACGACAACGGCAGACAAAAACCATAGGCGGGCAGGTTCCATGATCAGGAGCGGCTTGGCCAAGCCGCGCGGGCCGGGCAGTATAAGCCCCGTCCCCGCCGCATCAACTGAAAGTTGACAGGAAGAATTTGGCCAAGCGCTTGGCCAAGCCGGTTTTGCATGTTCATCGCTTGGCCGGTTCATTAGGCTTTGCCGCGCATGAATCAAGTGGCACTCATCACGGGAGCGTCCCGCGGGATCGGCCGTGGGATTGCGTTCGAACTGGCCAAGGCCGGTTGGGACTTGGTGATAAATTACGCCGGGAACCGGGCGGCTGCTGAGGACACGGCCCGGTGCAGTGTTGAGTTGGCGAAGGAGGCCGGGCACACGATTTGTGCCGAGATTTTTCAGGCAGACGTTGGCCAGGCGAAGGACAGAGAGCAGTTGATCGAGTTTACCCGCGAGCAGCTTGGCCGGTTGGATTTGCTGGTAAACAATGCAGGCATTACCTCCATCGGGCGTGCTGACATACTTGAGGCCTCGGAGGAAAACTGGGACGCCCTAATGGCGATCAACCTCAAGGGCCCGTTTTTTCTCAGCCAACAGGCCGGCCGCTGGATGTTGGAACAACAGGAGGCGGATGGCTCGCGGCGATGCAAGATCGTGAATGTGTCGTCGATCAGTGCGCACACGGTGTCCACCAATCGAGGCGATTACTGTGTGGCCAAGGCCGGGCTTGGGATGGTGACGAAGCTGTTCGCCGCTCGCCTCGCGGATGCCGGCATCAATGTTTACGAGGTGTGCCCCGGGGTCATCGCCTCAGACATGACCGCGCCGGTGCAGGCCAAGTACGACAAACTGATCGAGGAAGGCCTGACACCCATTCGCCGCTGGGGTGAGCCGGACGATGTCGGCAAGGCGGTGGTGGCGTTGGCAGCGGACTCCTTTCCGTTCACCACGGGCGAAGTGATCAACGTGGATGGCGGATTCACGATTCGACGAATTTAACATGGCGATCAAAATCAACCGGAAGCTGACCGCGAATAAACTCGTTCCCAAGCTGGAGCGATTCTTTGACCTGTCCGGTCAGAAAATATTGTCCATCGAGAAAAGCTGGCGTGCGTCCAAGGGCACACCGGTTTTCACTGAGAAGGGGCAATACACCACACGCGGCTGGACGGAGTGGACGCAGGGGTTTCAGTTTGGCTCGGCAGTGCTGCAGTTTGATGCAACCGGAGATGAGCGGTTTCTGAAAATAGGCCGCCGGGGTACGGTGAAGCATATGGCCTCGCATGTCTCCCACATCGGCGTGCATGACCACGGGTTCAACAACGTGTCGACTTATGGAAACCTGCGCCGGCTCATGCGCGAGGGAAAGATTGACCACGACCCGCGTGAGATGGAGTTTTATGAATTGGCACTCAAGGTCTCTGGCGCGGTACAGGCGGCGCGATGGACGACGATCCCGGGCGGCGGTTTCATCTACTCGTTTAACGGACCACACTCGCTGTTCATCGATACGATTCGTTCATTGCGGGTGCTGGCCGTGGCGCATCAACTGGGTCATTCGTTGATGGGCGAGAAGGACCGAAAAATCTCACTGCTTGAGCGGCTCGTCCAGCACGCCGAGGCGACAGCACAGTACGGTGTGTACTACGGCGAAGGCCGGGATTATTACGATGTACGGGGCCGTACGGCGCATGAGAGTGTCTTCAACCTGAACGACGGAAGTTACCGTTGCCCGAATTCACAGCAGGGTTACTCGCCGTTCAGTACGTGGACACGCGGTTTGGCCTGGGCACTGTGCGGATACCCGGAACAGCTTGAGTTTTTCATGACGCTTAAGGACGCGACGCTGAAGCCGTTTGGCGGGCGTAAGAAACTGACCGCGATGATGCTCAAGGCCGCTCGTGCCACGGCCGATTTTTATCTCGAGAACAGCTGCACGGATGGCATCCCGGCTTGGGATACCGGGGCGGCAAACATTCATCGGCTCGGCAACTATCTGGCCCGCCGATCTGATCCGTACAACGACTTTGAGCCGGTTGATTCCTCGGCGGCCGCCATCGCGGCGCAGGGCTTGATTCGCCTTGGCAAGTATCTCATCAACGCGGGTAAAAAAGTGGACGGCACACGATACCATCAAGCCGGATTAACCGTGGCGGCAACCCTTCTCGAGGAGCCGTATCTCTCTACTCAACCGAAGCATCAGGGTTTGGTCTTGCACTCGATCTACCATCGCCCCAATGGCTGGGACTACATTCCGCGTGGCCGAAAAATCCCTTGCGGAGAAAGCTCGATGTGGGGCGACTACCACGCCCGCGAACTGGCACTGATGTTATTG
>CAJXAU010000031.1 GCA_913050205.1 uncultured Verrucomicrobiota bacterium | reverse complement strand
GCGTTGCCCAAGTTTGCGCGGACAGCGCTATTTCGGTTCATCTGAGCCTCAAATCGAATAACCTGAGCCAGACCTGCTGCATCATCCTCCGGTGATGTAATCTTTGAACCTGAAGATAAACGGGCTAAAGATTGGGAGAGACGATCCGTAGAAGCCGCAAGATTGCGGGATGCCGCTGAAGCGGCAATGTTCGTATTAATAACCATAAGACAATTCCTTTCGTCTTTGATAGGTTGGACAACGGCATCCGTGCCGTTGGACATGGTTTAGTATCGGCCATGTCAGACCGTTCGAGGAAGCATTCCTCACACAACTGAATGAAGTATCGGCGTGAGGATAAATCTCTTTAGATTTTTTTTGAGTGAACCGAGAAAAAATCAGCCGAGGGTTTTGATCCCTAATTATTCAGCGGCTGTGTGCTGCGCAAATAGGCCATCAAATCCCGCACCTGATCATCGGTGTATCCGTTCAAAAGTCCGGCTGGCATAAGGGAAATGCCCTGCGCTTTCATCGACTTTATGTCTTTGCGCTCCAATGAGATATCCTGCCCATCCAACCCCCGCAAAACCACGGTTTGGCCATCCTGTTCAACCAAAAAACCAACCACTGTTCGGCCGTCCTTCGTGATCAGCAAAAAGTTTTCGTACCCTTCACGAATCTCAGCGTTTGGGTTGACGATGTTTAGCAGCATGGTGTCGATATCATCCCGCTGATAAGTGCTCAGGTCGGGCCCAATCTGCCCACCCTGCTCGAACAATTTGTGACAGGCCGCACAACTCACATTGAACAACTTTTTGCCGGCATAGGGACTACCGGTTTTCTCCTCCACCAATCGAACAAGGCGGGCGATCTCTATTTCCAGTTTGGTCGAGTCCGTTTCCACATTGGAAAACAGTTTGTTCACCTTGCTGGCCAATTTCGGTGTCTTGTGGGTTCTCAGCAAGCTGACCACCTCCGGCGAAACCAGCGCAGCCGATATTTCCCCTTCTGCCACAGCATCCACCAACGCCGTGGCGGAAGAAGGTCGGCCCGCGAGCAGCGTTCCGGCTACCTGCCGTAAATCGCTTGGTAGCCCCGGGTAAACGGCAATCGTTTCACTCGCAACCTGATCATCCCCGTACGGCTTGAGCGCACCCAACGCTGCGCGTTTAAGGTCGCTACCGGGTTCGTTTTTCACAATACTCAACAATACGGGAACCGCCTTCGGGTTTGGTGCTTCGCCGAGGATTTCCGTGTATTGCAGTCGAAGCAGTTTCTCGGCCTTCACATCAGCGATCACCCGCAGTGCTTCATCCACCGCCCGGGCCTCGCCACGACGAAGTGCCAGCGCCACCGACCCACCGCCGTGTCGCGCCATGGCAGCCATCAACCGATCCGGCAATGCCGCCATCGAGCGCCCCTTGTAGGCCTGCTCGAATCCGTCCATCAAAATTCGCGCTGCATCAGCGTCCGGCGCCAACTCAAACAGCCTCGCACCGGATAGCAGGTTTGCCCGCGAACCAGCCTTGGCAAACCGGCGGATGAGCCTCCCGAGAAGGTGCTGCCGCACCAGCGATTTTTGCCAGAGTGATTTGTCCTCAAACAGATCGAGCACGAGCGAAGCGTCTCGGCTCACATTCGACTCAAGCGCCCACCACACCATGAGCGGTTGATAAATATCCCCCGCATCAGTGTCGTGCTCCATCAACGCGCGAACGACCGGGAGCGCCTGATGTGTCGGCAGGCGCTTGACGGTCGCCGCGAGTTGGCTCCGCACCTCGACGTGTGGTTCACGCTTGGCCAAGCGGACCAAGCGCTTGGCCAAAGGCTCGCTAACCAGACGTTCGTCGCCCAGTAGTCTGACCGCCCAAGCCCGCACATACGGATCAGCGTGATCAAGCGTATCCGCCGCAAAATCAGGCGTAAACCCTCCGCAAAGATTTACCGCCCAGAGCGACTCGAGTGCCGCTTGGCCAAGGGACTCGGCGAGTACTTTTTTCAACACAGGCAGAACTGAAACGTCCTTCCGGTCGCCCAACAATCGGAGCGCTGTTTGCCGATGCCACTTATCTTTGTGTTTCAGCAACTCGACCAATTCCAACGAAGTGCGTCCGGCCAAGTCGAACGATTTCAGCCTGCCCTTCCCCTTGGCACCAAGCCGATAAACTCGACCGTTCTGAGGGTCAATCCGGCCTTCGTGATTTCGATAATGGTTTACCTGCGAATCGTACCAGTCGCAAACATACACCGCCCCATCCGGCCCGGCCTTGATGTCAACCGGCCGAAACCATCCGTCACTGGTTTTAATCGGATGCCCGGTGTCCTGCGTCTTGAACGACGACCCGATCGCGGTCCGGTCGCTCATAACAACTCTGCCTTGGAGGGGCTCCACCCCGAGCAACCGCCCGAGATATCGCTGCGGCAAACCGGCTCCTTCGTAGATAATAAAGTTGTGAGTGAAACGCGGCACCTTGTTGTGCGGCATCGCGTTGAAGTAGCCGAACGCATACGGGTTACTTAGCGGCCCGTGTTTGCTGAACCCCTTCCGCAAATACCCACCCTGCACGTAGTGAAACCCCCGGGTGTCACCGCCGTTGTGCCCCGAGTAAACCCGCCCCTGTGCATCGAACTCCACGCCGAACGCGTTGCCGCCCCCTTCCGCGAAGACCTCGTAACGACGGGTCTCCGGGTGGTAACGCCAGATGTTTTGACCCATTGAAAAAATCTCATTCTCGTCAAAATCCGGTCGGGTCACCTTGGCCGTCACCGTGCTGCCCTGCGCAGCGTAGAGCCAGCCGTCCGGTCCCCAGCGTAGGCTGTTGACCACCGAGTGCGTGTCCTCCAACCCAAAGCCGGCCAGGTGCACGACAGGGTCGCTGTCAGGGATATCGTCCCGATCTTTGTCCGGATAAAAAAGCAGGTACGGCGGGTTCAACACCCAAACCCCACCACGACCATGCGCGAGGGAGGTGGCGATGTTGAGACCGTCAACGAACGTCTTGTGCCGGTCAAACACACCGTCGCCGTCGGTGTCCTCGTGAATAGTAATCTTGTCCCGTCCCCGAATGTGGTTGGGCGGGGGCGGAGGCACCTTGTCATAGACCGCCCGCCAGTAGTTGTCGCGGCTCGTCATCTTCAGGCCTGCCGGGTGCGGGTACTGCTGATACTGCACAACCCACATGCGGCCGCGCTCGTCGAAGTTCAGAAAAACCGGCTGTTTGACCAGCGGCTCGGCGAGGAGTTGGTCGATCTCGAGATCATCAAACACCTCGAACTTTCCGAGCGATTCGCTTGGGGTGAACGGCCCGGCCAGCGCTTGGCCAAGCGCAACCAGACAGGCGACGGACAACAGTGGCTTTTTCATCAAAAAGGCAGGACGCCCGGAGACTAACGGGGGATAACGGCTGGGTAAAGCCGTGTGGTAAAAACTTGGCCAAGCGCAGTCAGCGACCGCAAATCTCAGCCGCACCCAAATGGGTGAGATCGGGCACCGCCCAGTCCGGCGTACACGCAACGAGTTCTTCGAGCGACGCCCCGCCGGTGGCCACACCAAGTGTTCGCGCCCCGATATACTTACCGCAGGTCACATCCTTTGGTGTGTCGCCTATCACGACGATCTCCCCCCCCTCCAAGGGGCGCTCCAAATACTCGCTCCCCTTGGCCTTGGCGGCAGCAGCGATCAGGTTTCGATCTTCGTTGTCATTGGCGAATCCGCCAAATGCAAATCGATCCCATAGGCCATAGGTGTTGAGCTTGCGCTTGGCTCCCGCCTCGATGTTGCCGGTGAGAAGGCCGATCGCAGGCGCATCCGGCAGGGCCGCCAAGTCGTCAAGCAACCGCACCACACCGGGAAACGGTCCCCCCTCACCGGCCTGTAAATGATTGTCAACCAAACGGAGATAATTCTCGAAAAACAAATCCCGATGAGCGACTGAAAACTCGACATTGTTCCATTGGCATAGCTCACGGAATAACGAGTAGTCGGTGCGGCCGGCGAACTTGGTTTTCTCGGTAGCGTTGGGGATGCCGAATGCGGCCTCAAAGGCCTCTCCGAATGCCTTGACCCCGGCGCCGCCAGTGCTCACCAGCGTGCCGTCGATGTCGAATAAAATCAGCCGAACTGAAAGGCTTTCAGCCGGGGTAACCACGGCATCAGCCGTCTGCGTTTGGGTTGGGTTGTTGCTGTCCACGATGACGCGCCATGAACTCCTCCACGGCGAGCTCATTGTCACCCGCACGCTTGGCCACTTTCAAGAGTTTGTTCATGGTCGATAATTCCTCGAGTTGTTCATCAAGAAACCAGCTCAGGAAATTCTCGGTGATGTGATCGCCCTGCTCACCGGCGAGTTTCAACAACGCATTGATCTCCTCGGTCACTTTCATCTCCCAGTCGAGTGACAACTGCGCTGCCTCCTCGATCGTGTTCACGTTGCTCGATGGGGCTTCGATTGTGGGGATCTCCAACTTGCCGTTAAACGCTACGACGTGGTTGATGAACCGTTCCGCATGGTCACGCTCGTCCTCAGCCTGTGCCTTGAAGAACGCCGCCAATTCCGAGAGGCCCTCCACATCAAAATGAGTCGAGATCGCGAGATATTGCAGGTACGCACCGAACTCCATCCCAATCTGCTTGTTGATGGCCGTGTTGACCGCCGAATTGATTTGCATCGTTCTAAGTTACTGTTTGCCGTATGGATAGGTGCCTCAACGGCTGAATGTCCATCCGCCGACGCCCCCCAGACTGCAACCGTTTAACGAGACAGTCAAGCCGCAACTTACTGATAATGAATAACTTGTTAATGAATCTCAGAATCACTCGCATGGCGAGTTCGGGTTCATTCACGTTTTTCATAACTGCTGAATCGCGTGTCGCATACCCTTGACTCAACCCAGCCCGTAACCAGTCGCGACGTCTGGAAAACTTGGTTCCCGCTGGCGTTGAGCTGGCTAATGATGGGCATCGAGCTGCCGGTGCTGAGTGCCGTAGTCGCACGGCTCGCCAATCCCGAGATCAACCTCGGTGCGTATGGCGGCGTGGTGTTTCCACTCTCGCTGTTAATCGAGGCGCCGATCATCATGCTCCTCACCGCCAGCACAAAACTCAGCCGTGACCTCACCTCGTACCGACGGCTGTGGAAGTTCATGATGCTTTCCGGCGGTGGCCTCTCCGCGTTACACCTACTGGTTGCCGTCACGCCGATATTCGATTTTCTCGCGGGCAATCTGCTCGGGGTCAAGGGCGAGACCCTTGAGGCCAGTCGACTGGGGATGATCATCATGACCCCGTGGACATGGGCCATCGCGCACCGGCGATTCAATCAGGGTGTGTTGATTCGCTTTGGTCAATCAAAGGCAGTCGGCTGGGGCACGCTTGTGCGGCTCATCGCTGACGTCACCGTCCTAATCACCTGCTACATTTTGGCGCAGTCGATAGAATCCAAGTCGCTTGGGATCATCGCTGCCACCGCAGCGGTATCGGCCGGGGTCGTGGCTGAGGCGGCTTATGCCGCTTGGAGGGTGCGTCCGATTGTTCGAGATGTGCTGCCTGAGGCCAAGTCCAGCGAACCGCCGCTGGATCGGAAACGGTTTCTTTCTTTTTACATTCCGCTTGCACTCAGTCCCCTGCTGGGGCTCGCCGCCCAACCGGTGTTGACCGCAGGGATCAGCCGGATGCCCTCCCCTACCGAGTCTCTGGCCATCCTCCCGGCGGTGAACGGCTTCACGTTTTTGTTCCGCTCAGTCAGCCTCGCGTTTCTCGAGGTGGTGGTTGCACTGGTGGAACGGCCGGGGGGCTATGCCGCATTGCGCCGATTCGCGTGTCAGGCCGCAGCGAGTGTCTTCGTCGTACAGTTGTTGATTGTCGGAACGCCGCTGGCAGGGATCTGGTTTGGAACGGTCAGTGGATTGAATGAAACGCTTGGCCAACTGGCTGTCGCATCCGTCTGGGCGGCGATCACGCTGGCCGCCACCGGATTCGGCAGCAGCTTTTGTCAGGGGCTGTTGGTGAATGCCCACCAGACGCGCAGTGTCACCGAATCGGTCGCAATGTTTTTGCTGGTGATCGTTGTCGGACTGACGGTTGGTGCGCACGGCGGCTGGTTGGACGGGGCAATCTTTGCCTTCATGACGTATGCACTTGGCCAAGCGACACAATTCATATGGCTGTTCATTCGCAGCCAGGGCATCCGGCGCACGCTTGGCCAAGCGGACTGACACCAGCCGTTGCTTACAGATCAAAGGCCACAACTCTTTTCATGTGAATAATCGTGGCATGCACTTGGCCAAGCGTGGTGTCGGGTTGAATTGGTGTCAGCGCACCGGGTTGTCGTACCAGTACTCGCAGTTGGCGCGGTTCTTCAGCGCCCCGCCGGCAGTGAAAACCGCCTCGATGCCGTGAACCAGATTCCCGGTGGTGAACAGTGCCCGTACTTTTCGTCCGGAGCTGACCACCGGCGTGCGCAGCATCACCATCCGCTTGGCCAAGCGTTTGGCCAAGCGATTCAACCGCACGCAATACTCGACCTCCTCGGCTGCGAACAACTCGGTGTCAAAGCCGCCAAGTTCGCGAAAGGCATCCGCCCTGCAAAACAAAAAGGACCCGGCCGCCCAGCCCATTAGCTTGGCAAGAGTGTTCCATCCGTGAACCGTCTGACGAGCGAGCCACGGACCACTGTCAAACTTAACCGGAGTCCCGCCGCCGATGCAGTCGCCGGACACAATCTCCCTCATCATTTCCCGAAACAACTCCGGCGACACCTGTGTGTCTGCATCGACAAAAACCAGCCAGTCGCCCTTGGCCGCTCGGCCAGCGGCATTTCGCGAGGCGGAGATTTGGTTGAACGGCTCGAAGACCACCCGCGCTCCATTGGCCTTGGCCACCCCGGCAGTATCGTCCGCCGAATTGTTGTCGCACACGACGATCTCGCTCTTCCACCCGGCCGCACCAAATACCCGAGAAGCGCGCTTGGCCGCCGCGATGGTATCCGGCAGGTACTTGGCTTCATTGAAAGCCGGGATGGCAATGGAGATGAGCACTTGGCCAAGCGGTTACTCCGAGTCGAGGTAGGGCTGCAACTGCTCTGTGAGCGCCAACGGCAGTCGGGTGGCGCGGCCGCTCGCCTCAATGCAGCCGTGCAGCGTTTCCCCCTCGAGAACGCGAACGCCCTTTTCCTTGATAATCCGGTAACCAAAACCAAGCCGGGCACCACGGATAGCCGTCATCCGACACTCAATGCTTAGCTCGTCGTCGTACTCGGCAAAGGCAAAATACTTGAGGTGCACCTCTGACACCGGAAAGAAAAGCCCCTCTTCCTGATACTCGAGAAATGATTTACCAAGGTGTCGGAAAAACTCCCCCCGAGCCGCCTCGAGCAGATCGGGATAGCGTCCGTAGTAAATGTGGTTTCCCACCGTACAATCGGCGTAGGTCACACGGTGAGAATGGGTAAAAACCTCCGACGGCATGCCGCAGGGTAGCGGCGCATCGGCACCGGTTCAATCGCCGCGATTTCTGCTGGCGTTTTTCGGCTGACCCGCTACGTTTCGCGGCCATGTCTTTCCTGCATAAACGATTGGGTAGGCGTCTGGCCAAGTTAATTGGACTGGCCGGACTTTTTGTGGTGGCCACCGGAGGTGTGGTTGCTGATCAACCAAAGTGGATTTGGAGTTCCAAAAACGCCAAGGACGGCGAAACGGTTTTCTTCCGAAAAGCCATCAAGCTGAATAAGCAGACCAAGTCGGCCAAGCTGACGATGTCCTGTGATAACGGCTTTGAGGCTTACATTAACGGGAAGAAGGTGCTCGTTGGTAGCGAGTGGGCCATCGCACAGACGGTGGACGTCAAAAAACACCTTAAACCCGGTCAGAACGTGATCGCTGTTCGCGCTTGGAATGATGGCAGTGTCGCGGGCTTGGTGGGGCAACTCGATGTCGCCAGTATCACATCCCGCCACAAACTTTATTCCACCGACAAATCATGGGTCTTCAGCAGCAAAAAAACGAAAGGTTGGGAGAGCCTTGGCTTCGATGCCAAGGGCTGGAAAACCTCGCAGGAAACCGGAAAACTTGGTGATGCCCCGTGGGGCAACGTCTTTACCCTTGCCCAAAAGGGCGGCACCGATGCCAAGAAAAACAACCCCGCCGACCTCAAGCTGGCAAAGGGCTTCAAGTCCGAACTACTCTACACCGTGCCAAAAGGTTCGCAGGGATCGTGGGTCGCCGTCTGTGTGGACGACAAGGGCCGCATCATCGCCAGCGATCAAGGCGACAAGGGCCTTTACCGGATCGATCCACGCGGCGACGAGATCAAGGTCGAGAAACTCAACATAAACATCTCCAGTGCACAAGGGCTGCTCTACGCGCACGGTGCGTTGTGGGTGAACATCAACGGCCGCAACGCCGGTGTGCATCGCCTCACCGACACCAATGGCGACGACCAGTTTGACAAGGACGAATACCTCAAGCCGATGCAGGGTGGCGGCGAACATGGCCCACACGCCCTCGTGCTCAGCCCGGATAAACAGCACATTTATGTGATGGGCGGTAATATGACCAAGCTGCCGAAGATGGACGGCTCTCTAGTGCCGACGAACTGGGATGAGGATCTCCTGCTCAAGCGCCTGCCGGATGCCCGGGGCCATGCCGCAAATATCCGCGCACCGGGAGGCTGGATCGGCCGCTTCGATAAGGACGGTAAAAACTGGGAGACCGTTGCGATGGGCTTCCGTAACAGTTACGACATGACCTTCAACATCGACGGCGAATTATTCGCCTACGATTCTGACATGGAGTGGGACGCCGGCACACCGTGGTATCGTCCCACCCGGCTTTACCATATCGCCAGCGGCGCGGACTTTGGTTGGCGCACCGGCACCGGCAAGTGGCCGCAGTGGTTCCCGGACGCACTGCCGCCGCTCTACGACATTGGCCCCGGCTCACCCGTGGGCGTGATCTCCGGGCTCGGAGCCAAGTTCCCAGCCAAGTACCAAAAGGCGATCTACTGTCTCGATTGGACCTACGGCACCATGTCCGCGATGTTCCTCACTCCGTCCGGTGCCTCCTACACCGCCGAGCGCGAAGAGTTTGTAGCCAGCTCGCAAATGCGCATGACCGATGCCGTGATTAATCCGTATGACGGTGCAATGTACTTCACCGTGGGCGGTCGTGGCGGCCAAAGCGCCCTCCACCGCGTAACCTACATCGGCAAGGAAAGCACCGCACCGGCCAAGGCCACAAACGACCACGCTGCGGATCGGAAGCTCCGCCACAGCCTCGAGGCATTGCACAAGCCAAACACCGCCGGCGCGGTGGCAAAGGCGTGGAAATATCTTGGCCACAAAGACCGCCACATCCGCTGGGCGGCCCGCATCGCCATCGAGCATCAACCCGCCGCCGAGTGGCAGGCCAAGGCTCTGGCCGAGAAGGACGCCCAAGCTGCACTGACCGCTCTCTGCGCCCTCGCCCGTCAAGGCGACGCCAGCCTGCAGGGCAAACTGGTTGCCGCGCTAAACAAGCTGAACTGGGCCACATTGACCCCGGCGCAACAGGCTGAATTGCTGCGCGTATATCAGCTCGCATTCATTCGCATGGGCAAACCCTCCGAAGCCGTCGCGTCTTCTGTGGAGAAGATACTCGACCCGGTTTACCCCGCCCCGATGGCCTCACTCAACCGGGAGTTGTGCACGCTGCTTGTCTACCTTGAGTCACCCAACGCCGCAGTCAAGACACTGGCGTTGATGTCGCAAAGCACCGACCAGTCCAAGCACAACTGGAGCAACGATCTGCTAAACCGCAACGCCGGCTATGCCCGTGCGTTTGCCGCAACGGCAGCCTCCTCACCGCAACGTGACCAGATCCACTACGCCAAGGAGTTGCGCAACCTGAAAAACCACTGGACCGACAAGCAACGCCTCGAGTACTTCCGCTGGTATCGCAAGGCCGAAAGTTTCAAGGGCGGCAACAGCTTCGCCGGCTTCCTGAACAACTTCCGCAAGGAAGCTCTCGCCAACGTGCCAAAGGAATTGCTGCCGGAGATTGAAAAAATCCAGAAGGCCCCGATCAACGACGGCCCGCCGTTCAAGATCGACACCAAGCTCTCGCTCGGCGTGACGCCGCCAATGAAGTTCGACAAGGCCCAACTCAAGGTCAAGGCCGGCGCCGGCGTGGAACTCGCCTTCACCAACAACGACCCGATGCCGATGATGCACAACCTGCTCGTCATCGAGC
>CAJXAU010000030.1 GCA_913050205.1 uncultured Verrucomicrobiota bacterium | reverse complement strand
ACGGACCCGAACCCAAACCACGCGGGGCGGGCGTTTCAAAAACTCCGGAGTAAAGGGGTGGCCGTCAAGCGAGGGTTGCTAGCCGACCGGTCAGCGGAATTGAACGTGGCGTTCAACCACTGGGTCTCGACCGGCCTGCCGTGGGTGACGATGAAGGCGGCGATGACGCTGGACGGTAAAATTGCAACGGCAAGCGGCGAGTCCAAATGGATCACCGGCCCGTTGGCCCGGCGGGAGGGGATGAGGCTGCGGCATGAGGCCGATGCCATTTTGGTGGGCGTCAACACCATACTCGCGGATGACCCCTCGCTGAACGTGCGAGATGTCCGGCGGCCTAGCGCGGAGCGGCGAGGCCCTGAGTTGCGCCGCATCGTGCTCGATCCTCGTGCCCGGACGCCTCTCGATGCCAAGGTGCTCAACGGCGAGTTGGCCCCGGACACAACCGTGGTCGTCTCGGCCGATGCTCCGGCCAAGCGCTTGGCCAAGCTCAAGGCCAAGTGTGAGGTGATGACCTGTCGCTTGGCCAAGCGGGGTTTTTCATTGAGGCCGCTGATCAAGCGCTTGGCCAAGCAGAACGTCACGAGCCTCTTGGTCGAGGGCGGAGGCGAAACCAACGCCGCATTCGTCGAGGCCGGCCTTGTGAATCAAGTAGCTTTTTTTTATGCACCCAAAATTGTTGGCGGACGCGATGCACGCACCGGGGTGGCCGGCGATGGGCTGTCCCTGGCGGCCGGGTTGCCGCTGGAAAAAATCCGCTGGCGAAATCTTGGCCCCGACCTGATGCTCACCGCGCGCATCGGCAGCGCATGACACGCCATGTTCACTGGACTGGTTGAAGAAACAGGGAAGATCACCGCGATCGAGCATGGCTCCGATTCTGTCACGCTCGCGGTGAGTGCCGACGTGTGTCTTGGCGACACGCAGGTCGGTGACAGCATCGCGGTGAACGGTTGTTGCCTAACCGCGACAAAGGTCTTGCGGCGTGGCAAGGCGAAGGGATTTGAGTTTAATCTGCTGCGGGAAAGCTGGGACGTGACCAACCTGAGCACGTTGAAGCGTGGTTCGGTGGTGAATCTCGAGCGCGCGCTGGCGCTTGGCCAACGGATGGGGGGGCATTTCGTCACGGGGCATGTCGATGCCGTGGGGAAAATTCGTAAGTGGGAAAAACTGGGTAAGGACTGGTTGCTGGATGTGGACACGCCGGCAGGGTTGATGAACGGCTTCGTGCCGAAGGGATCGGTTGCGGTGGATGGTATCAGTCTTACGGTGGCAAAGTTGCGGAAGCGCGGCTTTGCCGTGTGGATCATCCCGCACACGCGAAAGGTGACCAACTTACGCACACGCGAGGTCGGAGACGCGGTCAATCTCGAGACCGATCTACTCGGTAAATACGTACTGAGACAGGTTCGGAAAATCGTTTAACCGTTGGGTTTTATTTTTCGCCGTTTTTTTGGCGATAGCGAATGTAGTCGCGCGGGACGCCGAGGAGTCGTGCGGCGGCGGAAACGTTGCCTCCGGATTGGTCGATTGCACGCTGGATGATCTCGTTGATGGTGCCCTCGAGTGAAAACCCTTCCTGCGGAAATTCGAACTCCGCATTGAGCAACTCGTTGCCGGAACTGCTTTTTTTGGGGAGTTCGCCTCCGCCGGGCAGGGCGGCAAATTCCCATTCGTCCCCATCCTCGAACACGATCGTTCTTTCCAGTTCGTGGCTGAGTTCGCGGACGTTCCCGTGCCAAGCGTGACCCAACAGCCGCGCCCGGCCGGCTGTGCTAATCGGCTTCGGCGCAACACGGTGTCGCTGGCAGAGCTGCATCAGCAGATGTTCCGCCAGTTTCAGGATGTCGTTTCCGCGATCGCGCAGCGGCGGGATGACGAGCCGGAATAAACTGAGCCGATGATGCAGATCATCCCGGAATTCATCCGCCGCCACCGCTTGGCCAAGGTCGCGGTTGCTTGCGGCGATAATGCGCACGTCGACCTCGATTTCCCGGTTGCCACCCAGTCTCCGGATTCGCCGATCCTCGATCGCTTTGAGCACCTTGGCCTGCAGACCAAGCGACAGGCTGGCCAGTTCATCGAGGAACAGCGTGCCGCCCTTGGCCGCCTCAAACAGCCCCATGCGCGCCGTCTTGGCGTCGGTGAACGCGCCGCGCTCGTGTCCGAACAATTCCGACTCGGCCAGACTCTCCGGCAGGGCAGGGCAGTTCACCTCGACCAACGGCCCGGCGGCGCGTGGGCCATTGTGGTGCAGCCAGCGGGCGATACTGGTTTTGCCGGTGCCGGTTTCGCCCTCAATCAACACCGGCGGTAGCCGGGTGCCGAGTCGCTCGTCTGCTGCGATGATCTTTTCGAGTTGGAGCCGAAAACCGGACAGCGCCTCACCAAAGAAAATCTGTTCACCGGTAGCGTCCGGCTGTCGGCGTTCGTGCTCGGCAAGGCGGGCAGTCTGGCGGCTGGCCTTGGCACGCTGCAGGATCATTGGCAGCACGTTTGGATCGACCGGTTTTTGAAGGTAATCCTGCGCGCCATTGTGGATGGCCTCGACTGCGCCCTGCACCCCGCCCTCCGCCGTGCAGACGACCACGGCTGTGTTGGGTGAGAAGAGCCCTTCACGGAGTAGGTCGGTGCCCAGTCCGTCAGGCAGGTTGACGTCTATCAGCGCAAAGTCGAACGGCAGGTCGGCGATCAATCGCCGAGCCTCATCGACGGTGCCGACGGCGGTCACGTCGGCCTCGTGTTGCTCAAGGGCTGCCGCCACTTGTCTGCGCAGCAGCAGTTCGTCCTCCAGCACCAGCACGTTTGCGCCTTTCAGGGCTGTCTCCGTCACCCCCCCAATGTCGGTGAGCTTGGCCAAGGCGACCACAAAAAAATACCGCTTGGCCAAGCGCCGGCCCTTGTCTCCCGCTTGGCCAAGCGATAGGCTGGGTGTCTATATTTCAGCTCGATGAATCGTAAATGGATCACTGTCTGCCTGCTGGGGTTGTTGATTTGCATCCCGTTGTCCCAGTTTGTAAGTGGCATGGCGGGGATGAACCGGACCATCATCATCGCGGGTGGTCCGGAACAGGGCCTGTACCGTCCGCTGGCCCTGAGCCTGCAAAATGTGATGACCCGCATTGGGCGAAAGTCTGAAGTGCGAACGACGGAAGGGACGCTTGAAAACCTGAAGTTGGTCGCGGAGGGGAAGGCGGATTTTGCATTGTTCCAGCCGGGTGCTTATGAAGGGCTGAAGCGGTTCGAGCCCGGATTGCTGGAGGGCGAGTCGCGGAAGATCGGAGCAGCCGGGCTGGAGCGGGTGGCGTTTGTGGCGAATCTCTATTCGCAGCCATTGCACATCGCGGTGCGTGAGGGGAGTGGCATCGAGTCTCTAACCGACCTGCAGGGGAAACGCATCAACCTCGGCGTGAAGCTTTCGGGCGACTATCCGATGGCCCGATTGTTGATGGAGGCCCTCGATATCGAAGTGGGGGAGCAGCATTCCAACCTGACTTACCCTGAGTTGATCGATGCGTTTGAGAAGGAGGAACTGGATGCGGCGATCATCACCGTCGGCATGCAGGCAAGGGTGTTTAGCGCGTTGGCCAAGTCGGGAAAAATTCACTTTTTGAGTATCCCGAATCACGAGGCTCTGGCGGCGATGGAACTGCCGTTGACGCCGTTTGTTGTCCCGCGCGGCGTGTACCAGTTTGAAGGGAATCCAGTTCCTCGTAATCCCATCCAAACCGTGGCAACCGGAGCGCACCTGATCACGAGTACCGAACTGGAAGGCGGCCTCGTTGAACGGGTGACACAGGAAATTCTCAGTTCAACATTTCAGCGGGAAAACAGGCTGCAGGAGCTGTTCGCTCAAGGGAAGTCGTTCGCCAACTTGAAGCCGTTTTTCCCGGTACACGAGGGGGCTCGGTGGGTCTACGATCCGGAGACGCGGACGATTCTTGACCCCGATCTGGTCGATATGTGGGAAAACATGCGATCATTCATCGTCTCGTTTTTGGCTGCCGGTTTTTTTGGATATCAATGGTTCCGTAAAAAACAGGAACGGTTGAAGGAGAACAAAATCGACGAGTACGTCCGCCGCGTGATCAATATCGAGCGGCAGCAAATGAATCTGGATGCCGGCGGTGGGATTGAGGATCTGGAAAAACTGCAGTTGTTGCAGGATCAACTCACCGAGTTGCGGCAGGAATGTTTCAAGGATTTTTCAGGCCACAAGTTGCAGGACGAACCGGGCACGGACTGCTTTCTCGAGTTGTGCGCCTCGTTAAGTGAAAAGCTGAATTCCAAGATGACCCGGATTCGCATCGGAGGGGATCTCCAGCGCCTAGCCAAGGCGATCGAGTCAGAGTCAGAAAAATAGGGGGATTATTCCTCTTCGCCCTCTTTCTGCTGGGCTGCCTCGAGTTCTTCCAGTTTTCTGTTAATCGCGTCGAGGAATTCCTCTACTTCAACGGCTTTTCGCTCCAGCGCGTCACGTTCCTCTTCAGCCTCCTCGTTATCGCCTTCGATCTGCTCCAGAGCTTCATGCAGTTCCTCAAGGTGGGCGATTGCTTCACGGCGCTCCTCCATCAACCGATTGAAGTGGCGGGGTTTGCCGGCGAATTCATTCCTGCGGCGTTCCTGTTTTGAATACTGTTCGATGAGTTCCTCGGCCCTGCGTTGCAGTCGTTCTGCGCGGTCGAGTTTGCCGGCTTCACGCAGGTCCTCAATCTCCTGTCGCAGATGATGCAGTTCATCCTCAATTTGCTCGGCTTCGGCATGGTGGCCTTCTTCCTCTTCTTCGTGTTCATCCCGGATGTGAAACTCGGCAACTTGTTGGCTCCGTTCATGTATATGATCCCGGGTCTGAAGCTGCTTTTCCTCCAGTCGATTCTGCAAGAGCCTGAGTTTTTTTAGTTGCCGGGAAATCTCCGACTTCTCGGCTTCGTTTGATACGAATTCAATTTCCACCTCCATCTCAAGGCGCTCGAGGGACAGTTGGTGCATTCGCTTGGTGAGTTCACTGAATTTGTCGACCAGCACATTCACTTCTATTTCGATAAGCTGGCGCTCGACATTCATTGCGATATTTTCGCGATGATGCTCGGCTAAAACGTTTTGGGAGGTGACCAGGCCAACGGCGGCGAAGGCAACAGTGATGAGAGTGCGAGTTGTTTTCATTTCAAGATCGAGGGCGAATGTACACCCGAAGCAACCCGTTCGCAATGGGGTAAAGATCTTCCAGCCGGATTATGCCGTGCCAGTGAAACCCAGCTTGGCTCTGTTCTTCCAAAGCTGACGAGGCTTGAAGATTCCGGCCGGCGTAATGATCCCGGTAATCAGCTCCGGCGGCGTGACATCAAACGCCGGGTTCCGTGCGGTGCTGCCGGGGTTGGCCACGCGTACGGACTGGCGCCGACCATTGTCGGTGACACCCCACGCTCGCAGCACCTCCTCCTGCGAACGTTCCTCAATCGGGATGGCCAGGCCGGACTCGAGCTCCCAGTCGATTGTTGAAAGCGGGATGGCGACATAAAACGGGATGTTGTGGCGCTTGGCGAGGACGGCCTTGGTGTAAGTGCCAATCTTGTTGGCCACCTCACCGGTACGGCCAAGCGTGCGGTCGCTGCCGACGATTACGAGGTCGATCTCACCGCGTTGCATCAGGTGGCCGGCGGCATTGTCGGCAATGATGTCGTGCGGGATGCCCTGCTGCGCCAGCTCCCAGGCGGTGAGGATTGCGCCCTGAGAGCGGGGTCGTGTCTCATCACAAAAAACGTGTATCGATTTGCCCTTGGCTTGCGCTGCATACATCGGCGCGGTGGCCGAGCCATGATCGACGAACGCCAGCCAGCCGGCGTTGCAGTGGGTCAGCACGCGGGCGCCATCAGGGATGAGAGGTTCACCCGCTTGGCCAAGCGCTTGGCAGTGGTGGACGTCGTTGTCGGCAAACTGCTCAGCGAGGGCGAGTGACTGCGCCTGCCGCTCGGCCACGGTGGGTGCATTCATGTTTTCCAGCATTGAACGCATGGCGTTGACCGGATCGACGGCGGTGGGCCGCGCATCGGCCAGCGTCCGATAAACCTTGGCCAAGTGCCTCTCGAAAGTCTTTATACCGCGCCCCCGGAACTCTCTCGCGCCTTGCGCCAAGCCGTAGGCGGCGGTGGCTCCGATCGCACCGGCCCCGCGCACAACCATGTCGGTGATCGCGCAGGCGGTCTCAACATGGTTGGCCGTGGAGACGATTTTAAACTGGTGTGGGAGGAGCCGTTGCTCGATCAGCCTGACCCGGTTTCGAACCTTGTCGAACCACACGGTCCGGTACTGTTTTGACTTCCCGTTATGGGTGACATTCATCGGGAGTGCCCGGTGTCAGGCGGTGTGCTTTTTCGTCAGTTGATGACGAATCGACTGGTAGCGCGGATCGGTTCGTACCTTGTTCAGGTCCGGGTCGGTGTCCATCCACTTGGAGTCATCGTAACCGAGGTGCACCGCTTTGTTGAGAGCGGTAATGGATTCGTCGATGCGATTGGTCAGCGAGTAGCTGCAGGCTAGGTTGTAAAAAACCATCGAGTCATCCGGGAGCAGCCTCGAGAGGTGTTCGTCGATTTTGAGGCCGTCGGTGAAGCAGCCACGTTTGGTGTAGTCGTCACCCAACAATTGCAGCGCCTCGATGTAGCCGGGGTCGCGCTCGACGAGTCCCGACAGGAAATCGATTTCGATATCGAGCTCGCGTTTCTCCTTGTCCGTGAGGGGTTGTCGTTCAGCTGCCAGATCCGACATTGGGCCGTGACTGTTATCGGCTCACTTCATTCCCAAGTCAAGCCGTTGTGGGCGGAAACACACCATGTAGCGTTCATTTTTTCTTCCGGTGCAATTTCTTGTGGTTTGGAAAATCCCGCTTGTATCGTTTGAGCAACGCTTTCTCGTCGTTTTTGACGATGTAAATCTTGCCGCGAATCTTGAGCGATTCATTTGGTTTGAGTCCGCCCAGCCTAAAATCACTGTGCAGGCAACGGATGACTCCCTGAAACAATTCCTGATATGGCTCAAACGCAGTTGCAAAAATCATCGAGCCGTCCGCGCTGTAGCAGCCGATCAACCCATTGCTGGGCACATCCGGGTGCAGTGGCCTTGGATTGACATCCGCCCGCGGCACACCCGGTCCGGCCCAGACCTGTCCGGGGATGTAGCGGGCCTCGGTGGCCCAGCCCTGCGTGGGCATCATCGCGCGTTTTCCGTCGAGGTAGATAAAGCTCTTTTTGATGTAGGCATACTTGTCCGGGGTGGTATCCGCACCGGTGCCGGTGAATTTACCCACGCGAATGCACGGCTGAGCCCAATGCGCCTCGGAGCGTTTGCTGGTGGGGTTGTGTGCCGTAAGTTGAAAATCAATCTCGTCGTGCGTGGCGGTGATGACGTGCTCCACCGTCACCCCATCGCTCACCGTGCAATGCAGCTTCAACTGGGAGCCATCGGTATTGCGGGAGACCAACCGCGTCTTATGGCCGACTACGGTATGCTTGCTCCAATCGGTGGTCTGGGAGTTGGCCCGGCAATAAGCTTCGAGGTAGTGAATTTTCATTTCCCTGCCGGGGAGATGATCCCCGCTGATCGTCAGATAATTCCCGGCCCAGTGCAGCTTGAGCTTGGCCGGTTCGGCCGCCTGACCAAGCGCGGTTGCAATCGTGAATACAAGGAGTGCGACAGTCGGTTTCATGATAGGTCTCACGAAGGGTCGGCTCTCCGCTTGGCCAAGTCAACGGCAATGCGTCTTGCGCTTGGCCAAGCCCCGGTAAATACTCCGGTGCCATGGGAGAACCGATTCACGTCCCCCTGCTCGACTTGAGCCAACAAAACCAACCGCTCTCCGCGGAACTGAAGGAAACCTTCGCACGAGTGCTCGACTCGTCGCAGTTCATTCTTGGTCCAGAGGTGGAGGCGTTCGAGCAGCAGATCGCCGCAGACGTTGGCGCCCGGCATGCGATCGGTGTCAGTTCCGGCACCGATGCACTCCTGCTTTCGCTGATGGCGCTGGGCATCGGCCCCGGTGACGAGGTGCTTTGCCCGTCGTTCACGTTTTTTGCCACGGCCGGTTCGGTATCCCGTGTCGGGGCGACCCCTGTGTTCGTTGACTCGCTGGATGATGACTTCAACCTCGACCTTGAGGATGCTGCGCGGCGTATCACAGACAAAACCAGGGCGATCATTCCGGTGCACCTATTTGGTCAGGCGGCAGACATGGATGCCGTGCAGCGCATCGCCAATGCGCACGGCCTGAAGGTACTCGAGGATGCCGCGCAATCGATGGGCACACAGTTCGCCGAAAAAAAGGCCGGCACGATGGGCGACCTTTGCGCGTTTAGTTTTTTCCCATCCAAAAACCTTGGAGGGTTCGGGGACGGGGGCATGATCACCACCAACGACGATGCCCTTGCCGAGCGGGTGCGAATCCTGCGCGTTCATGGCGGTGCGCCAAAGTATTATCACAAGGCGATCGGTGGCAACTTCCGGCTCGACCCATTGCAGGCGGCACTGCTCCGGGCCAAGCTTGACCAACTACCAAACTACATCGGCAAGCGCCGAGCCAATGCAGCGACGTACCTTGATCGTCTGGGGGAGAGCGCCCCTGTGCGCGCCGATCGGTTGGTGTTGCCCTCGGAGTTGCCCGGCCGAACGCATACGTGGAATCAGTTCACCGTCCGCGTGGTTGACGGGAAACGGGATGCACTAATGCAGCACCTGGCCGCAAACAAAATCGGCTCTGCGATTTATTACCCGGTGCCGTTGCACCGGCAGGAATGTTTCGCGGAATTGCCCGGTATCGGAGAGCGCCTGCCGGTCTGCGAAAAGATGGCTGATGAGGTGCTAAGCATCCCGATTTATCCGGAACTGTCCGCCGGCCAAATCAACCACGTCATAAACACGATCGCCGACGCCCCGTTTTGATAGTGCGGCCCAGCGGGCGCGTCACTCCAAATCAAGCCCGATGCAACAACTGGTGCGGTGAGCCTTTGAATCCGCTTGGATCGGGCTTCAAATTGCCTTGCCTGAGAGAGCGCCTGCGGCTTTCAGGGCCTTAATGAGTTCTGTCCGCTTGTTGGCGGTGGCGTAGTCGAGCGGGGTGTAGCCTGATTTGTTTTTCAAGTTGACCGCAGCGTTGTTGTTGAGGAGCAATTCAACGGCCTCCGGGCGGTTGCGCAGCACGGCCTGATGCAGGGGTGTGGCGTCACTCTCGCTCCGGGCATCGATGATGGCACCCCGGGCGATCAGCATTTCCATTGTGTTTACCTTGCCGGCACCGGCTGCCCAGTGGAGTGGGGTGCTGCGGTGGAGTGAATCCACGGCGTTCACTTTTACGCCCCGTTCGAGGAAGGTCTGGACGGCGACACCTCTGCCTTTTGCCGCGGCCATGTGAATGGAAATCTGCCAGCCTTCGCGTCCGCCTTTTTCTCGAATCATCCCGGCCACGGTGTCCTGTTTGTATCCGATGGCAAGGTCGAGCGGAGTGCCGCTTTGGCTGATGGCGTTAACTGGTGAGCGGCGCTTGAGTAGCAGTGCGAGTACGTTGGTGCTGCCCTTGGATGCAGCGGAGTGAAGTGGTGTCCAGCCGCCGTCAGTTCGGCTGGTGGTGTTGGCACCTTTTCGGAGTAGGAGGGTTGCGGCCTCGAGTTGATCCGCCTCGGCTGCCCAGTGCAGTGGGGTGGCCTGGTGTTTTCGTTCGCGAGCGAGGACGTTTGCGCGCTTGCTCAACCAGCGATTCAATTCTTCCATGTCGCCGTGTCGCGCGGCGAGGTGGACGGAAAGAGCGGCGCCCTTTTTCGCGCCGAGCGATTTGAACAACGTCTCTGTGGAGGTTCTCCCGTGGATACGGGCGAAATCCAGCGGGGTGCCGTCGGGGCTCATTGGGCTGAGATCCTTCCCCGTTTCGTGAAATAACCGTACGATGGCATCTTGTCCGTTCACGGCGGCGGAGTGAAGCGCCGTCCAGCCGTTGGGAGCCGCGGCCTTAATGTTCACGTCGTGGGCCAGCAGTCGCTTGGCTGCTGCCATGCTGCCGTGTGCGCAGGCGAGGTGGAATGCATCGATTTTTTCCTTCTTGGTCTTCGCGTGCAGGTTCGCCTTGTAGGTCAGCAGGGTATCGATGTTTTTGGCCTTGTCGTTGATGGCGGCCACGTGCAGCGCGGTTTGGCCAAGGTTGTTAAGTGCATCCGCCGCTTGGCCAAGCTGTAGTTGCTTGATCAAT